>CAZKUZ010000264.1:0-2045 GCA_964556045.1 uncultured Thermodesulfobacteriota bacterium
TCCCGAAGCTTTCGGCGAAACTCCCGAAAAACGGGCCCGTTCCACGCCTCTTCGAACGACTTCTCCAGAAGGTTCCCGCAATTGATGCTGTAACAGGGGAACAGGTTTCCCGTCGGACCGATATGCGCCGTCGACCACGGCACGTAACACCCGTAATCCTCGATGTGAATCGCGTTCTGATAGCGTTTCACGATCTCGTCCGGCGGCAGGATGGGGTTGAACCGGATCTCGAATGGAACCTTTTTGCGTCGTTCCTCAATCTTCGCAAGCTGCGCCCTCAGGGCATCGATCTTGGCAAATTGGACCGGCGGCGGGGGTGTTTGGTAGGCCTCTTCCGGGACATCCTCGATCCCGTAAGAGGAATCTTGGGTGTTGACGATCTGGAACGTGCAGAAGTCCGCCTCCATCTCCTCGGCCAGGTCGACCAGCTTGTCCATCTGCTCCACGTTTTCATCGGTTATCACCGATTTTATATCGAGGAGAGGCAAAGATTTCCCCCACTTCTTCCTCTCTTCCCTGAACTTCAAGAGGTTGGTTCGGAGCTTGTCGAAGGCCCCTTTCACCCGAACCACCGCGTCATGGACCTCCCCGATCCCCTGCACGGAGACGCCCACGAGGATCAATCCCTTTTGAAAAACCCGTTTCGGCGCCAGCGCCAGAAGCTGGCTGATCTTCTCGTCGTTCAACAACACCCCGTTCGTAATAACATTGATACGATGATCCCGAGAGGCATGATACATCAGGTCGATGATATCCCTCCTGACGAACGGCTCTCCCCCGGTAAAGGTAACCAAGGTCCGCGAGGGAATCTTATGGATGATCAATTTCAGCTCGTTCGTACTCAAGTCCTTCTCACGCAGCTCCGCTTCCCGTTCCACGATCATACACATGGCGCAACGGAGATTGCACCGGTGCGTTACCATCAAGGCCACGCGCAGGGGCGTGAAGGCGCGTCCGCTTTTGACGAAATGATAGGGAACCAGCGCCGTGGAAAGGTCGATCAAATGATAAAGCCTTCCGAGGTATCCCATTAACTCTTCTCCTTTACGATTTCCCGAATCTTCCCGACCAGGGCCTCCATCTTTTCCATATAGGCCGCATTGCTGTAGTTCGCCTCGGCCACCTTTTTCGCCCTCTCGGCCCGCCGCCGGGCCGCCTCCGGATTGTCCAAGGCCTCCAGGATCCCCGCGGCGAACTCTTCAGGGGTCAATCCCGTCAAAAAGGCCGTTTCATCATCCAGCACCTGCGTGTGGGTCATGTGCCGGGTCGCGACGATCGGCCTGCCGGACTTCATGTAGCTGTAGATCTTCAAGGGCGTGTTGACACCCTGCTTCCTGACGGAAACCAGCAAGGTGCAGGCTTCGATGTAACAGGGGATCTCTTCGGGGGGAAGATTCCCGGTAAAATGGATATGACTCTGGATATCCCGTTTCTCCACAAGGCGGCGAACCTCTTCCACCTGCCCCGGATTTCCCCCCACGAGGACAAAGTGAACATCCGGCCTTTTTTCCAACACCTTCGCCGCCGCTTCCACCAGGATATCCAGCCCCTGATACGCCTCAAACGTTCCCGCATACAGGACCATGGGGGCATCTCCTACCCCCAAGTCTCCGCGGATTTTCGCCGCCTTTTCGGCCTCACAAGACACCTTCTCCTGGTCCGTATAGGTATTCTCGATCAGCCACGGCTCCTTATCCGGCACCACGGACCTCACCACGTCACTCAAGTGAGGACAGATCGTGATGACGAGATCGGCGTTTCTCAGGGTCAGCCGTTCCAGCCAGGTGAACACCTTAACCACAAACCGGCTTTTGGTGTACTCAAAGTTTGTAAACTGCTCCGGCAGGCTCGAATGCATGTCGTACACGTGGGGAAGCCGCCATATCTTTCTCGCCAAAACCCCGATGAGACACCCCTCCTCGTGGGTATGGATGAAATCGTAGTGTCCCCGGATCAGCATCCAGACGGCCCGGAAAAAGAGGAAGACATCGAGATAGATCTTGGTCAAGGATGGGCCGACGGGGACATCCTTCACCCCCGGCGGG
>CAZKUZ010000265.1:0-6434 GCA_964556045.1 uncultured Thermodesulfobacteriota bacterium
GGTCGGCCTCCAGGTATCCCGCGTTGAAGACGAATCCCTTCTTTTTCCCCTTCACGAATCCCACCTGATAGGTGTATTTCATCCCTTTCAGGTCGCCGGTGATCTGAACCCCGGAGCCGTTGATCTCCTTGAATAATGAGCTGGATACGTCTTTTCCGTCCTTTAAGGCCTTTTCCTGGATTTTGATGATGTTGTTATAGTCGTGCTCCGCCCTTGATTTCTCATCGAGGACCATGACGACGAGGAAGCTTCTATTGGGAAACCTGATGACCGTGTAGTGATCCGGGTCGATGTTGGGGTCCCTGGGCTTGACGATACTCTTGTCCGGGATGGTGATCTTGTAATCCGCCCGTTTCACCTCCTGCGCCCAAAGGAGACCGACGGCGGAGAAGAGGAATAGGAGAGCCACGGCTAATCTTTTAACTCTCATCACGCTCCTTCCAAAGTGAATGTTTCCGGTGACTGGCTCGTGCCTTCAAGGGGCAAGCCATTCGAGAGATTTGTATCTGAAACCAGGGAAATTGGCAAGGACCCTACCCCGCCCGTGGGACTTTTTCGCTTTTCTATTGTTTTCCCGGGGGAAAGGTTCTATAAAACTACTGATAATTCCTTAGGGGGGAGAACGATGAGCGAAACACCGATCCGTGACATGATGGATGCGGAATCACTGACCTGCCTGAGCGTGTCGCACGACTGGCGGTCGGGGAGAATCTGCTGGAAGGGGAGTCGTGAGTGGGACGGTTCCATTCCCTGGTCCGAATATCAGCGGACCTTTACCTTCGAAAGCTGCCTCGCCGCATCTCCGAAGTATTATAATCACGATGAAGTCATCGGAATGTTCGAGTCCCATGGCCTCTCGGAATTCCGCGGGGAGGTGGAGGACCTCCTGAAGGCGGGCCGGCACCAGGGAATCGATTTCTTTTTTGAGCCGAGTTTGGGTATCACCTTCATGAACAATATGCACTCCAACGTCCTTGGCGTCAAGAACAGGATGCACGCCATTCGGGCGGGCGGGATTCGCCGGCATCCCCTCACGGACCCGGAGATGGAGGTGATCGTGGACGGCCTGAACCTGGCCCGGGCCATGTCGTTCAAAAACGGGGCGGCGGAGATTCCCTTCGGGGGGTGTAAGTGCACGGTGCACAGCGACGAGATCTCCATGAGAGACATGGAACGACTCGGCTTCCTCGCCTACTGCCTGGACCGCAGCCGTTTCTTCACGGGGCCGGACATGGGATTTCCCCCGGAGCTGTCGGATGTTTTTCATAAATATTTCACGGACAACATCACGGGCGGGAAAGAGGGCCCCCTGGGGCCCACGGGAACCCCGACGGCGTACGGGGTCTACCTCGCCATCAAGGCGGCGGCGGAGTTCCGTTACGGGGACACGCACCTGCGGGAAAGGAGCGTGCTGATTCAGGGACTTGGCGCCGTGGGATATCCCCTCGCGGAACTGTTGATCAAAAAAGAGCGCTGTCCGCTCATCGTCTCCGACGTGAACGAGGCCGTGATCCGGCGTTTGAAGGAGGACTTCCCCGAGGCGGACGTTTCCGTGGTCGATCCCGGGACCGTTCTCGAGACACCGGCGGACATCTTCGCCCCCTGCGCCATGGGGGGAATCATCTCGGAGAGGGAAATTCCCCGCCTGAGATACGATATCATCTTCGGGTCCGCCAACAACGTCCTCGCGGCCCACAGCCAGGAGGAGGAGATCGCCTTGGCCGAACGCCTGGCCGAGCGGGGCATTCTTTACCAGGTGGAATGGGTTCACAATATCGCCGGTGTCATGGCGGGCTACGAGGAATACATGCACGGTAAGGACGCAGACCGGGGACGGCTCTACGCCCACATCGAACGGGTCTGCGGAGAAGGGGTCAAGCAGAACCTCCGGGAGGCCAAGCGGCTCGGGATCACGCCGACGGAATACGCCTACAGGAAAATCGAAAAGAGGATCTATCCCGATTTGACACCATCGTCTTAGGTGATAAGATAGGGGAAACTTTCCGGAGGATGACTTCGTGAAAAGGATTCCCTTTATCTACACCCTTGCCGCTGTTCTGGCGCTTCTGTTTGTTTGCGCGGGAGCGGTTCCCGTAAACGCGGCGGTCTACCAGATCACCATCGACGGCCCCATCACGGGATTTACCAAGGATTTCATTCACAAGGGGATCCGGAAGGCTGCGGACGACCCGAACGGCGCGGTCCTGATCAAGCTGGACACGCCGGGGGGGCTGATTTCCGCCACGCAGGACATCGTCAAAGACATCCTCAATTCCCCTGTGCCCGTTATTGTCTACGTGGCCCCCAGCGGGGCGCGGGCGGGGTCGGCGGGAACGTTCATCACCCTGGCGGCCCACGTGGCGGCCATGGCAAGCGGAACGCACATCGGTGCGGCCCACCCGATTCTTCTGACGGGCGGGGAACTGAAGGGAGACGCCCGGGAGAAGGTCGTCAACGACACCATCGCCTTCATCCGTTCCATCGCCCAGAAGCGGAAGAGGAATTCCAAGTGGGCGGAAGAGGCGGTGAAGAAGTCCGTGTCCATCACGGCTAAGGAGGCCTTGAAAAAGGGGATCATCGACTGCGTGGCCGATACGCGCGCGGAGCTGTTCAAAGAGATCGAAGGAAAGGTCGTGGAGGTGTCATCGGCGGGAGAGGTGAAGAAACGCACGCTTCACCTGGTAGGGCAGCCCGTTCACGAGATCCAGCTCTCCTTCATTGAGAAGATCGGGAAGAAGCTGGGGGATCCCCAGATCATGCTGATCCTCCTGGTCATCGGGATCCTGGGTATCTACCTGGAGGTGAAGACCCCCGGGGCCACCATGCCGGGCGTCATCGGGGCCATCGCGTTGATCGGCTTTCTCTTCGCCAGCCGTATCCTGCCTATCAACTACCTGGGGATTATCCTCATCTTCCTCGCCATCGTCCTCTTCATCGCGGAGATATACGTGACAAGCTTTGGCGCCCTGACCGTCGCGGGTCTCACCTCTCTGGCCGTTGGCCTGAAGATCCTCTTTCAGACGGAAAAGAGTATCGGGTTGCAGATCCCCTATTCCATGATCTTCGGGATCGTGGGGGTGATCGGCGCTGTGGTGGTGATTCTGGGGGCCCTGCTCGCGAGGGACTTCCGCCGAAAGAAGCGGACCGGCCAGGAAGGACTCGTGGGAGAGACGGGAGAGGCCAAAACCCCTATCGATGAAAAGGGCAAGGTTTTCATCCACGGGGAGATCTGGGACGCGTGCAGCACCGGGGATCCCATCGAGGAGGGGAGTCTCGTCCGGGTTCAGGGCGTCAAGGGACTCCTGCTCGTGGTGGAGAAAGAGAAAGACGGAAACTCGGAGTAAGAGAAGTGGAATTTAAATCAACACCAACCTTTAAAAGGAGAGGGTTATGTTTCTGATACCGCCCATCATCATCTTGATAGTCATCCTGTTTTCCATGCTGAAGATCCTCAAGGAATACGAACGAGGAGTCATCTTCCGGCTCGGGCGGCTCGTGGGGGCGCGGGGGCCGGGCCTCATCATCCTGATCCCCTTCATCGAGCGGATGATCAAGGTCAGCCTCCGGACGGTGGTCATGGACGTTCCCCCGCAGGACGTGATTACCAAGGACAACGTCTCCATCAAGGTCAACGCCGTCGTCTACTTCCGCGTCATCGACCCGGAGAAGGCCATCATCGAAGTGGACGACTACCTCTACGCCACCTCCCAGCTGGCCCAGACCACGCTCAGAAGCATCCTGGGGCAGTTCGAGCTGGACGATCTCCTGTCCCACCGGGAGAAGATAAACTTCGAGCTCCAGGACGTTCTGGATAAGCACACCGACCCCTGGGGCATCAAGGTCTCGGCGGTGGAAGTGAAGCACATCGACCTGCCGGAGGAGATGCAGCGGTCCATGGCCCGTCAGGCGGAGGCGGAGCGGGAACGCCGCGCCAAGGTCATCAACGCGGAAGGGGAGTACCAGGCGGCGGCCAAGTTGACTGAGGCCTCCGAGATCATCGGCCAGCACCCCATCGCCCTCCAGCTGAGGTATCTCCAGACCCTCGTGGAGATCGCCACGGAGAACAGCTCCACCACCATCTTCCCCATCCCCATCGAGCTGTTGAAGCCGTTTATCAGCATGATGGACAGGAAGGATGAAGCGGACAAGGTGGCGGCGGCGGAAAAGGCAGCGGCGGAAAAGGAAGAGAAGTAGATTCTCCCCGCGGATTTATGGGGCTCAAGACGGAGTAAGAACATATTTTCTCACGCAGAGGGGAAAAGGAAAAGTTATTAAATATTAAGTGATTAAGTTAAAAAGTGGGTGATGGATAAGAGGTGAGGGGAAGCTCAAGGCTCCAAGCTCGAAGCTGAAAGCGATGTTTCGTGAGGCGTGAATCGTCAAGTATTTCAATACCTGACACCTGACGTTTTTGCGGAAGAAGTGATCTTGTTATAAAATAGTGGACAGGTAGTTAAGCCGCTTTTTCATAGCGTGCTTCCCATTGACGTTCGCAATCCACGGGGGATAGGTATCCATTGGTCGAGTGTTTCCTCTCGTGATTGTAATAAACCTTTATGCTTGTCTGCGAGCAGGAGAGTAAAACGGTAAATGTTAAAAGAGAGACATAACCCATAAGGGAAGTATCAAACATCAGGCAGGAGACATACAAATTTCTCATTATGCTATCTCGTTGGCGCCCTTGTTTAGAGATTAAAAAATCTGTGTCCATCTGCGTAATCTGCGGATTACGGTTTTTAGGCCCGGGTCTCGCCGGAAATTCGGGAACTGCCGAATCTTATCGCGTTGGCGCAAAGTCAACTAACTTTTCGAACCCTATTGACAATGTCCGGAGACTTTCTTAAATTGAACTGTGTTTGAAAAAATGCGGGAATCTTCGGGATTGTGCGAAAGAAGGGAGGCATCGTGAAAGGATGCCTGAGGTATTTATAAACATTATTAAATAGTTTAATCCAAAGGAGGGGTTATGAAGAGGACAAAAGGTTTTTGGAAAGTAGGAATGGTTGTTTCAGTGATGGCCGTGTTCTGCCTGGTTTCCGTTTCCGCCGTCCTGGCCGCCGATGTTGTCAAGGTGGGATGCTGCCTGACGTTGACGGGCAAATATGCCAAGGCGGGAAAATTCTTCAAGCGTGGCTACGAGATGGCCATCGAAGAGGTCAACTCCAAGGGAGGGATTCAGCTCAAGAATGGGAAGAAGGTGAAGGTCAAGCTGATCCTCTACGACGACAAGAGTGACCCCACCACGGCGGTGAACCTCTCCGAGCACCTGATCACGGTGGATAAGGTGAATGTCATGCTCGGCTCCTACAGCACCTCCCAGGTCAACGCCCAGTCGGTCGTGCCGGAGAAATACGGTGTGCCCTATGTGAACGGGGGCGGCGCCTCGTCCTTCATCTACAGCCGCGGGTTCAAGTGGATCTTCGGAACCCTGGCCTCCATCAGCGAGTTGTCCTACACGGAAATGACCCTGTTGAAGGAGCTGATCGATAAGGGGAAACTCCCCAAGCCCTGCAAGATCGCCCTCTCCTGGGAGAACAACGCCCACGGAAAGGATTTCGAAGCGGGCGTCAAGAAGGGGATGAAGGATTATCCGGGATATTTCAAGCTCGTCCTGAATGAACCCTTCCAGAAGAACACGAAGAATTACGCCCCGCTCCTCATCAAGGTGAAGGGGGCCAATGCGGATGTCTATCTTTCCGACTGCCATTTCCCGCAGTTTTCCGCCCAGCACAAGCAGTACAGCGAGATGGGGCTGTATCACAAGTTCGTGAGCTACGGGGCCCGGGGACCGGAGACCAACGCCCGCAAGAGCCTGGGAGACGCGGTGAATTATCTGGTGGCCGCCCAGTGGTGGACGCCGCTTCTGCCCTACCCTCAGTCCAAGGCCTTCGCCAAGATGTACAAGGAGAAGTATAAGGAAGATATCTCCGAGTGGTATCCCGCCTTGGCCTACGAGACGGCGAGAATCCTGTTCAAGGCCATCGAGATCGCGGGGTCCCTGGACAAGAAGGCGATTCGGGACGCCTTGGAAAACATGGAGTTCAAGCCTGCCATCGTGGCGGGACAGGTCATCAAGTTCAACAAGAAGACCCATCAGGCGACCTATCCCTATGTCATCGTTCAGAATATGCCTGGAGGAAAGATCGTCGCCGTTTATCCGAAGAATGCTGCCACGGGCGAGATCGTCTGCCCGATTCCCAAGAAATAACTTTTTGTGAATTACGGCAGTCCCGGGGGCTCCCGGGGCTGCCGTCTCGATTGGAGCCCTGAGAGGGACACAGGATGAGTATCGACTATCTGCTGATTAATGCCATTTTATTCGGGGCCCTCTACGCCAGTATCGCGTATGGGCTATCCATCATCTACGGCGTGATGAAGGTGGTCAACCTGGCCCATGGCGGAACTCTCATGCTGAGCGCCTACGTCGCCTACAC
>CAZKUZ010000266.1:0-4068 GCA_964556045.1 uncultured Thermodesulfobacteriota bacterium
AATCTTTTCTTTGCTAAGCCATTTCATCATGCCCCGGAATTTCGCCCCTACTTCTTCGACCATGTGATTTTCGGCCTCACGTGTCAATGCATTGAAAACCGGTCGTCCCGCCCGGTTCTCCAGGATCCACTCCTTTGCGAACTCTCCGGATTGAATATCCTCCAGAATCTCCCACATGGTTTCCCTGACATGTTCATCGATGACCCTCGGGCCACGGGTCAGATCACCATACTGTGCCGTATTGCTAACCGAATACCGCATATCGGAAATCCCGCCCTCATAGATCAGATCTACAATCAGCTTCATCTCATGGATACACTCAAAGTAGGCCATTTCTGGAGCATAGCCCGCTTCCACGAGCGTCTCAAACGCCGTGGTCATCAAGGCGCTGATGCCGCCGCACAAAACGGCCTGCTCCCCGAAGAGATGCGTTTCCGTCTCTTCCCGGAAGGTGGTCTCCAGGATCGCCGCCCTTCCGGAGCCCAGGGCCGAGGCGTAGGCGATGGCCACTTCCTTGGTGTCCCCGCTCGGATCCTGGTGCACGGCGATAAGGGAAGGCACCCCGTTGCCCTTGGTGTACTCGTGGCGCATGAGATGCCCGGGGCTTTTGGGTGCCACCATGAAAACGTTTACCTCCTCGGGAGGGACGATCTGACTGTAGTGGATGTTGAATCCGTGACCGAAGGCAAGATAGTTCCCCGGCTTGAGGCCCTTGGCGATATCCGCGTCGTAGATGGCCTTCTGCTTCTCGTCCGGCGCGAGTATCATGATGATGTCCGCCTGCTCGGCCGCCGAGGCATTGTCCAGCACGGTCAAACCCGCGGCCTCCGCCTTGGGGCGGGACTTGCTTCCTTCATGGAGTCCCACCACCACGTCGAACCCCGAGTCTTTCAGGTTGTTGGCGTGGGCGTGCCCCTGGCTGCCGTAACCGATGATGGCGATTTTTTTCCCTTTGAGAATGTCTAAATTCGCGTCCTTGTCGTAATAGATATTCATGTCTTATTGTTCTCCTTTCGTTGTTTTATTCAAGTAAAGGATGAATTTATATCCACATCCATCCATAATACAAGTACTTTTTACTTTTTACCCATCTCACTGCGCCCCGCGGAGCATGGCGATCTTCCCCGTGCGGGCGACTTCCTTGATCCCGAGGGGCTTTAGAAGCTCGATCATGGCCTTAATCTTTCCCTCGTCCCCCGTAACCTCGATGGTAAGGGTCTTGTGACTCACGTCGACGACCTTTCCCCGGAAGATGTCCGAGATCCTGAGAATTTCGGCGCGGTTGGTTTTGGTCGCCTTCATCTTGATCATTACCAGCTCCCTGTCGACGAACTTCCTCTCCGAAAGATCCGTGACCTTGATGACGTTGATTAGTTTGTTGAGTTGCTTCGTGATTTGCTCCATAACCATCTCGTCACCGCGCGTGACGATGGTCATGAGGGAGAGGGAGGGATCGAGGGTCTCCGCCACGCAGAGACTTTCGATGTTGAAGCCGCGGGCGCTGAAAAGGGAGGCCACGCGTGACAAGACCCCAAACTCGTTCTCGACCAATACGGACAACGTGTGCTTCATATCGACTCCTAAACCAAAAGCATCTGTTTCAACGAGGCGCCAGCCGGCACCATGGGATACACGCCTTCAAACTTCTCGACGATGACATCCACCATGACCGGACCGTCGTACTCCAACGCCTTTTTCAAGGTCGGCACCACATCCTTGACCTTATCCACCCGAAACCCCGCCGCGCCGTAGGCTTCCGCCAGCTTCACAAAATCGGGCGCGATGTTTTCCATGCAGGTATGGGAATAGCGCCGGTCGAAAAAGAGTTCCTGCCACTGGCGAACCATCCCAAGGTAGGCGTTGTTGAGAATAACGATCTTGACGGGCAGATGGTATTGGACCGCCGTGGCCAGTTCCTGGATGTTCATCTGGATGCTGCCGTCCCCGGCGATGTCGATGACGATCTTGTCCGGGTTGGCCACCTGGGCCCCGATGGCCGCGGGAAGCCCGTAACCCATGGTTCCCAGCCCTCCGGAGGTCAGGAAGGTTCGAGGCTCGTTGAATTCGTAAAACTGGGCCGCCCACATCTGGTTCTGTCCCACCTCCGTGGCAATGATGGCCTTTCCCTTGGTAAGTTCTCCTAACTTTTCAACCACGTATTGCGGCTTGATGACATCTTCCTGTTCGTAGGCCAAGGCGTGCTTCTTCTTCCACTTTTCGATCTGTTCCAGCCAGGGCTTGATGCGGCCCTTGATCTTTTCCGTTTCTTCTTCCCGGGCCCTGATCTCCTTCAGAAACCCCTTCAGGACCTGTTTACAATCGCCCACGATGGGGATGTCCACCTTGATGTTCTTGCTGATGGAGGTGGGATCGATGTCGACATGGATGATCTTGGCATGGGGCGCGAACTCATCGACCTTCCCCGTAACGCGGTCGTCGAACCTCGCGCCGATGGCAATGACGAGGTCCGATTCGCTGATCGCCATGTTGGCCCTGAAGGTCCCGTGCATTCCCAGCATCCCAAGAGAGAGGGGATGCTTGATGGGAAAGGCCCCAAGTCCCATCAAGGTCATGGTAATGGGAATCCCTAACGTCGTGATGAACTCCCGAAGCTCCTTGGAGGCGTCCGAGAGGATGACACCCCCCCCGACATAGGCCACCGGACGTTTCGATTTATAGATGAGTTCGAGGGCGCGTTTGATCTGATAGCTGTGGCCGGTATAGGTAGGGTGGTATCCCCTGATCTCTATTTTCTCCGGGTATTCGTAATTGGTGCTGTCCAGTACGACGTTCTTCGGCAGGTCCACCAGGACGGGACCCGGTCGGCCGGACGAGGCGATATAGAAGGCTTCTTTGACGATCCTCGCCAGGTCCTTCACGTCCTTGACCAGGTAATTGTGCTTGGTACAGGAGCGGGTAATCCCCACGATGTCCGCCTCCTGGAAGGCGTCGTTTCCTATCAGCAGTGTCGGAACCTGGCCCGTAAACACAACAAGGGGAACGGAATCCATGTACGCCGTCGCGAGACCCGTAACCGTGTTGGTGGCACCGGGGCCCGAGGTAACCAGGCATACCCCCACCTTTCCCGAAGAGCGGGCATAGCCGTCCGCGGCATGGACCGCCCCCTGCTCGTGACGGACCAAAATATGCTTAAAGTTCGCCTTATGGATCTCGTCGTAGATGTTCAAAACCGCCCCGCCTGGATAGCCAAAGATGACCTCCACGCCCTCATTCTTCAACGACTCAATCAGGATCTGAGCGCCCGTCAACTTCATGCGTTTTCCTCTCTTTTACGATATGCCACGATTTCTCTGTACATCTTGTCCTTCAAAGCAAGTTTCATCTTTTTGATTCGATGAACCTCATCCTGCTCCGCAGGCGTAAGGTATGGCTTTTTCAGGTAATCTTCCAGCTGCTTCTCATACTCGAGATGCTGAAGCTTCATCTGTCTGAAAGAGGAATCCTCCTCCATCAGGCGCTCCATGATCTCCTCGTCTTTAAGAGCCATACAGTCCTCCTTTCAGCCGTTAGGGTTGTTGTGAAGACCCCTCCCGTGGATCTCCACTTTCCGAATATAAACCGGCCCTTCGAGTATCTCGTTGGTCCCCCGCGACATGAAGGTGGCTTCTCCCAGCTTTGCCACGATTCCCCCGCGGATCGCGCCGTCCCGGGTCGCGTAGGGTGTCCCCTCCTCCCTCAAATGGAGCGTTACAAGCGAGACACCGTCCCCCGTCAACAGGCTCCTTTCCGGGATCGATGACGCCGCGGCCGCGTAAGGAACGGCCTGGTCGTCCTCAAGCCTTTTCAAGGAGTCTCCCGCCGCCTCGAATATTGCATAATATACCAGTTGCCTCCTGGCGTCCAGTACGGGGACCACGGGACCTCGATGGGGCAGCAGGGAAACCGCCAATGCCTCCAGCGTGGAGACCCTCGCCAGGGGAACATCCCACGAGTACGCCAGTCCCTTCGCCGTCGCCATCCCCACGCGAAGGGCCGTGTAGCGCCCCGGCCCGCCCGTGACGGAAACGAGGGACACGTCGGCACCCTTCACCCCCGCCTCTTTCAGCA
>CAZKUZ010000267.1:0-14744 GCA_964556045.1 uncultured Thermodesulfobacteriota bacterium
TGATCCGGAGCTTCTTCCTGAACTTCTTCTTTAACTTCTTCCTTGATCTCTTCTTTAGTCTCAGCGGCGGCTTCTTCGGAAGCCGCTTCCTTGGCCGCTTCCTTCTTCTTTCCCTGGGCGGCCTTCTCTTTCTTTGGAGCAGTCTTCCCCGCCGCTTTCTTGGCCTCTTTCTTCTTTTTCTTCTTCTTAACCGCGATTTCTTCCTCTACGAGTTCCAGAAAGGCAAGAGGCGCGCCATCCCCCTTCCGGTAACCCACGCGAAGGATTCTCGTGTATCCCCCGTTCCTGTTCTCATACTTGGGGGCGATTTCGTCGAAGAGCTTCTTCACGACCGATTTTTTCATCAAGACCGACGCGGCCTGCCGGCGCGCGTGAAGGGTCCCCCGTTTCCCAAGGGTAATCATCCTTTCGGCAATCCTTCGGGCCTCTTTCGCCTTCATCAGCGTCGTCTCTACGCGCTCGTGTTCAAACAGAGAGGTCACCAGGTTCCTCAACATCAATGACCGATGGCTGCTTGTCCTGTTCAGTTTCCTATACGCCTTTAAATGCCTCATCGTCTATTCCCTTATTCCTCTGTTTTTTTAATCACTTTTGACGGATCAAATCCTTCCAGTTTCATCCCCAAATGGAGTCCCATATCCGCAAGGACCTTCTGGATTTCTTCCAGCGATTTCTTCCCGAAGTTCGGGGTCTTCAGGATTTCATTTTCCGGGATCTGAACCAATTCGCCGATCAACCGGATATTCGCATTCTTCAAGCAATTGGTGGACCGCACGGACAGTTCCAATTCATCCACGCTTCGGTAGAGATTCTCATTCAGCTCATCCTGCCTGGCCTTCTCACTGCTCTCTTCCGAATCCTCGTCCATGTCTCCCGTCCCCGCAAAGATGGAAAACTGATCAATCAAAATGCGGGCCGCCTGGGTCAAGGCATCCTCCGCCGTTATGGCGCCATTCGTCCAAATCTCCAGCGTCAGCTTGTCATAGTCGGTTTTCTGTCCGACACGCGCGTTGGTCACCAGGTAGTTGACCTTCTTGATGGGAGAAAAGATCGCGTCAATCGGGATAACATCCACCCCCAGATCCGGGTTCCTGTTCTGGTCCTGCGGGACATAACCGCGGCCCTTTTGCACGTAGAGGTCCATCCTCAGGTGCCCGCCTTTCTCCAATGTCGCGATGACAAGATCCGGGTTCAAGATCCTAACGTTGTGAGGCAGCTCGATATCACCAGCCGTTACCACACCAGGTCCTTCCTTATCCAGATGGATTACCTTAGTCTCATTTGTGTCCATGCTGATGACGACCTGCTTGAGGTTTAAAATAATGTCAGAAATGTCCTCCACCACCCCTTTCAGGGAGGAAAATTCGTGGGTTACTCCTTCGATCCGGACATTCGTGATGGCTGCTCCAACGATGGAAGAAAGCAGAACGCGCCTCAAGGCATTTCCTATGGTCAGTCCATAGCCACTTTCAAACGGCTCGGCAACGAATCTTCCAAAAGTAGGGGTCGATTCCGCTTTGTCTTCCTCAACCCCCCTTGGACGTATCAGTTGCGTCTTAAGGTTTTGCATATCCATGGGTATAATCCCCCAAAATCATTAAGTTAGTTTGTTACTTCGAATAAAGTTCGACAATCAACTGCTCGTTGACGGAAACGCGAACATCTTCACGGGTCGGTTCTGCTTTGACAACCCCTTCCATGGCATCCGCATTGACTTCTAGCCACTGAGGCAGTCCTCCACGCTTGGAGGCAAGTTCCAGCGCCTCCTGGATTCCTGCGTTCTTTCTGCTCTTTTCCTTGATCTGTATCTTGTCGCCAACCTTCACCTGATAGTTGGCCACATCGACCTTCCGACCGTTGACCAGAACATGGCCATGGTTGACCAGCTGACGCGCCTGATTTCTCGAGACGGCAAATCCCATCAGGAACACGACATTATCGAGACGTTTTTCCAGAAGGAACAACAGGTTTTCACCCGTAATCCCCCTCTTCCGGTCGGCGATCTGAAAATACCGGCGAAACTGTTTTTCCAAGACGCCGTAAATCCTACGGGTCTTCTGCTTCTCCCGCAACTGGATGGCGTAATCCGAAAACTTTTTTCTTCCTCTGCCATGCTGGCCAGGCGAATAAGGCCTTCTCTCAAAAGCGCATTTGTCCGTATAACATCTATCCCCTTTGAGGAATAGCTTCGCATTCTCTCGTCTGCAAAGCCGGCATGATGATTCCGTGTATCGAGCCAATTTTACCTCCTAAATCAAGCTATCTATTAATATCAAACGCGGCGCCGTTTGGGAGGACGGCACCCATTATGGGGGATGGGCGTCACGTCGCGTATCATCTGAATACGAAACCCCACGGCCTGTAAGGCACGCAAGGCCGCCTCACGGCCAGACCCCGGACCCTTGACCAGGACGTCCAGGGTACGGACCCCGTGTTCCATGGCCTTTTTCCCACAATCTTCCGCCGCGATCTGCGCCGCGAACGGGGTGCTTTTCCGGGACCCTTTGAACCCCTGGCTTCCCGCGCTGGACCACGCTATGGTGTTTCCCTGGGGATCCGTAATGGTGATAATCGTATTGTTAAACGTCGCCTGAATATGCGCGACGCCGTGTGGGATATTCTTTTTTACCTTCTTTTTGCCCCGGCTACCTCTTGGTTTAGCCACAAAAACCTCCCTGAAAAGACAATATTACCGTTTCTTCTTGCCCTTGATACTTCTTCTCGGGCCCTTTCTCGTTCGTGCGTTGGTATGCGTGCGCTGTCCCCGAACCGGCAGACCCCGGCGATGGCGGAGACCACGATAGCAGCCGATATCCATCAACATCTTGATGTTTGTCGTAACCTCACGCCGGAGATCCCCCTCAACCTTGTAGTTTCTCTCGATCTCCTGGTTGATCTTCCGAACCTCATCCGGGGTGAGTTCATGCACGCGCTTATTCCAATCGATATTGGCCGCATTCAGGATCTTTTGAGCGGAGCTCCGTCCGATCCCGTAGATATAGGTCAAACCGATCTCTATCCTTTTGCTTTTTGGTAAGTCTACACCAACAATTCGCGCCAATGTTTCCTCCTAAAACTCCTTGCGGATTTTCTATCCCTGTCGTTGCTTATGCTTGGGGTTTTCACAGATAACTCTGACAACCCCTTTTCGCTTAATGATCTTACATTTATCACAAATCTTCTTCACGGAAGCCCGGACTTTCATTTTACATCACTCCCCTATTTTCCTCTGTATGTTATGCGTCCCTTGGTCAAATCGTAGGGAGACATCTCCACTGTGACCCGATCTCCGGGTAAAATCTTTATAAAGTGCATCCGCATCTTTCCGGAGATATGGGCGAGGATCTTGTGCCCATTATCCAGTTCCACTCGAAACATGGCATTCGGCAATGTTTCCACCACCGTTCCCTCAACCCTTATGACGCCTTCTTTAACCATTTGTCTTTCTGCCTATTTTTACTCTCCCAATGCCTTGAGAATCGCGTTAAAAATCTCTTCCATACTCCCCTCGCCAGGAATCGTTCGAAGCAGTTGTTTCGCCTCGTAATACTTTATCAAGGGCTCTGTCTGCTGACGATAAACCTCCAGCCGAGCCCGGATTGTCTCTTCCTTGTCGTCATCCCTCTGAATGAGCTTGCCCCCACACTTGTCGCAGATGCCCTCCTGTTTCGGAGGATCGAAGAGAACATGGTAACCCGCGCCGCAGTTGGAACAGGTCCGCCTTCCCGTGAGGCGCTTGATAATCTCCTCATCGGCCACGGAGATATTGACGACGTGGTCTATACGTGCCCCCATCTTTTCGAGCATCTCGTCCAAAGCCTCCGCCTGGGCGATGGTTCGGGGGAACCCATCGAGGATATACCCCTTCTCGCAGTCCGGCTCCGTGATCCGGTCCCGGATGATCCCGATGACCACCTCGTCCGGCACCAGTTCTCCCTTGTCCATGTATTTCTTGGCCAGGGCCCCCAGCTCCGTTCCGTCCTTCACGGCCTTCCTCAAGATATCCCCCGTAGAGATCTGGGGAATCCCGTAGTGCTTAACCAGCCTGACCGCCTGTGTCCCTTTTCCCGCCCCCGGAGGGCCAAGTAGAATCAGTCTCATCTCTATCCCTTCCTATCTCCGTCTCGAGCTTTTTTTCGTGAGCAACCCGTCGTAATGCCGCGTCAGCAGGTGCGTCTCCATCTGCTGGATGGTATCGATCGCGACCTGAATCACGATCAAGAGGGCCGTTCCCCCAAAATAAAAGGGAACCCCAAACTTCGTAATCAAAAAGGTAGGCAACACGCAGATGGCCGACACGTAAATCGCCCCGCCCAGGGTAATCCGGGTCAAGACCTTGTCGATATAGTCGGCCGTCCATTTACCGGGACGTATTCCCGGAATGTAGCCGCCAAACTTTTTCATATTGTCCGCCACGTCCACCGGATTGAAGACGATGGCCGTATAGAAATAGCAGAAAAAGAATATCAAGATCACATAAAGAACGATGTAGAGCCATCCCGTTGGGTTCAGCATGGCCGAAATCTTCTTCATGATGGGATGCTGGATGAAGTTGGCGATGGTAGCCGGGAACATGATGATGGACGAGGCAAAGATGGGCGGGATGACGCCAGAGGTATTGATCTTCAAAGGCAGGAAGGTGCTCTGTCCTCCGTACATCCTTCGGCCCACGACCCGTTTGGCGTACTGGACCGGTATCCTCCTCTGCGCCGTCTCCACGTAGACGATGATAGCCACGACCGCCACCATCAGAACCAATAACAGGATAACCGTAAAGATCCCCAATTCCCCTGTCTTGACCAAACGAACCGTGTTGATGATGGCCGAGGGCATTCCGGCCACGATCCCCGCCATGATGATCAGGGAAATCCCGTTCCCGATTCCCTTCTCGGTAATCTGCTCGCCAAGCCACATAACGAAGGCGGTTCCCGCCGTCAGAGTCAAAATCGTCATCAGCCGGAACGACCACCCCGGATTCATGACAATCATCTCCCCGGCCACACCCCGCATCCGTTCCAGTCCTATACTGATACCCATGGCCTGGATGATGCTGAGGACGATGGTCCCGTACCGGGTGTATTGGACGATCTTTTTTCTTCCGGCCTCACCTTCCTTGGCAAGCCTTTCCAGGTAAGGCACGGAAACCTGCAACAATTCCAAGATAATAGCCGCGCTGATGTAGGGCATGATCCCCAATGCGAAAACAGACAACCGTCTGAAACCACCCCCGGCGAACATATCAAAGAGGCCAAACAGGGTCCCCTTCGCCTGGGCGAAGAGGGCCATCAAGGCCTCCGTATTAATCCCCGGTGTGGGAATATGAATCCCCACCCGATAGATCGCCAACAGGGCCAGTGTGATCAGAATTCGACGCTTGAGTTCAGGAACCTTCCCTACATTTCCGAAACTGACGGCCACTATAACTCCTTAACTTTTCCACCTGCCTGCTCAATTTTTTCCACGGCAGACTTGGTGAATTTATGGGCGGATACCGTAAGAGGAATTTTCAGCTCCCCATCCCCTAAAATCTTCACACCATCCTTCACCTTTCTGATGATCCCCTCGCGCAGCAACTCTTCAACACCCACCTCACTTCCGGAAGGGAAGGCATTCAACTTGTCAAGATGAACGATTGTGTATTCTTTCCTGAAGATATTCACAAACCCACGCTTGGGAAGGCGGCGCTGTAAAGGCATCTGTCCCCCTTCAAACCATGGGGGAACACCGCCACCCGAGCGGGATCGCTGTCCCTTGTTTCCCCGACACGAGGTACACCCATGTCCGGATCCGGTTCCACAACCAACACGTTTCCTCCGTTTTACGGCACCTTTCGGTGGCCTCAAATCACTGAGCTTCATCGTCCCCTCACTCAATAGTTTCTACGTGAAGTAGATAATTGACCTTGTTAATCATCCCCCGGATGATCGGGGTATCATACTTCTCAACCGTTTGATTCCGCTTTCTCAATCCCAGGCTTCTAAGGACACGCCGATGATCCTTCTTGTGACCGATTTCGCTCTTGACCAACGTGATCTTCAGTTTCTTAGCCGTTTCTTTCTTAGCCATTTCTTTTCTACCTCAAGAAATTTATACCGTTTTTTCGACGGTCGTTTCTTTTCGATGTCTCCTAATCAGTTCAGGATCGCCAAGCTGTTTCAATCCTTCGAGAGTGGCCTTGACGAGATTATGGGGATTGTTGGACCCAATCGACTTGGTCAGGATGTTCTGGACCCCCGCCAATTCAACCACGGCACGAACCGCGGCCCCGGCAATGACGCCCGTTCCCTCGGAGGCAGGCCGGAGAAGAACCTTACCGGACCCATACTCGCCCAACACCTCAAAGGGAATGGTATGCCGGTCCAATGCCACTTCCATGAGATTCTTTCTGGCCTTTTCCACGCCCTTGCGGATCGCTTCGGGAACTTCGTTGGCCTTCCCCAAGGCGGCACCGACACGCCCCTTCCCGTCACCCACGACCACGAGGGCGCTAAAACTGAAGCGGCGACCACCTTTTACAACCTTCGCCACGCGGTTGATATAAACAACCTTGTCAATCAGTTCTTCTTCATTCAAATCTTCAAATTGGTTGTTCAACAAAACCTCCCCACATCTTGGTTAAAAAATCAATCCTTTTTCTCTTGCCCCATCCGCCAGCGCCTTGACGCGCCCGTGGTACAAGTAACCATTTCTGTCAAACACGACCTTCTCAATCTTCGCCGCCTTGGCCCTTTCGGCTATGAGTTCGCCCACCATCTTGGCGGCATCCTTTTTGGAGGTCCCTTTGAGCTTCCCTTTCAGCTCCTTATCTACCGTCGACGCCTGGCACAGGGTCTTCCCCTCCGTGTCGAGGATGACCTGGGCATAGATATGCTTCAAGCTCCTGTATACCGTGAGGCGCGGACGGTCCTCCGTGCCCCAAACCTTCTTCCTGACCCGACGTTTTCTCTTCAGTCTTGCCTGTCGCTTCTGAATATTTTTATCCATTGTCTATCATTCCCGTTCTATAAGAAAATTTTACTTTGTCTTTCCGACCTTTCTCCGCACATACTCCCCTTCGTAACGGATCCCTTTGCCCTTGTAGGGTTCGGGAGGACGAAAGGAGCGTATCTTTGCGGCCGTGGATCCCACCAACTGCTTGTCTATTCCCTTGACGGTAATCAGGGTCTGTTTCTCGATGGCCACATCAATACCCTCGGGAAGAGGATAAATGACAGGATGGGAATACCCAAGGCTCAGGTTCAAATTCCGTCCCTCAAGGGCGGAACGATATCCCACCCCAATAATCTCCAGTTTCTTTTCAAACCCCTTGGTCACACCATCGACCATGTTCTGGATTAGGGAACGGGTCAGCGCCTGAAAGGCATCAGCCTTTTTCGCCAGCTTTCCCTCCTGGGCCTTGACCACATAGAGCTCATTGTCCTTGATATCGATGGAAACCGCCTCGGGGATCACCTGGGACAGTTCACCTTTGGGCCCCTTGACCTTGACTGTCCTTCCATCAACCGTGATCTGGACACCTTTTTCTATAATAACCGGTTTTTTCCCTATTCTGGACATAACTTTTATCCCTTCCTACCAAACCTTACACAGGAGTTCGCCGCCCACGTTTTCCTTCTTGGCTCTGCGATTGGTCATGACGCCCCTCGAAGTCGATAGAATCGCGATACCAACATCGTTCAGGATCGTGGGAATATCCTTGCTTTTCACGTACACGCGACGTCCCGGCTTGCTGATCCGCTGTAGGTCGTTGAGGGGTTTGATGGGTCCATAGGCCTTCTTGAGGTAAACCCGAATGGTGGGGTGGCCCAACTCATCTTTCCCTATCTTGTAATTTTTTATAAATCCCTCTTCTTTCAATATCTCAACGATTCCCTTCTTCAAATTTGAATAAGGGATATCCGTCATCTCAAGACCCGCCCGGTTGGCGTTCCGGATGCGTGTGAGCATATCCGCGATAGGATCTGTCATGGACATTTACTTATTTCCTCCCAATCCTAAAATTTATCACCAGCTCGATTTGATGACGCCGGGGATGAGCCCCTCAAGGGCATATTTTCTCAGGCAAATGCGGCACATGTTAAATTTTCGATAGTATCCCCTGGAGCGTCCGCAGATGGGACACCGGTTATACTCACGAACCTTAAACTTCTTCGGGCGATTCGCCTTCTCGATTAACGCCTTCCTAGCCAATGCTTCCTCCTATCTTTCCCTGAATGGCATGCCCAACAATTTTAACAATTCGAGGGCTTCCTCATCGGTTTTCGCGGTGGTGGTCACCACGACATTGAATCCCTTGATCTTGTCAATGGAATCGTAATCCACTTCGGGGAAAATAATTTGCTCTTTAATCCCCATGGCGAAATTCCCCCGCCCGTCAAAAGACTTAGGGGAAATACCGCGGAAATCCCGGACGCGGGGCAACGCCACATTCACGAGCCGATTAAAAAACTCGTACATCCGATCCTTCCGCAGGGTCACCATGCACCCGATGGGCATTCCCGCCCGCAACTTGAACTGGGCGATGGAACGCTTGGCACGCGTGATCACCGGCTTTTGACCGGTAATGACCGTCAATTCCTCGACCGCGTGGTCCAGGACCTTGATATTTTGCACCGCCTCACCCAGGCCCATATTCACCACGATCTTGTCAAGCTTCGGGACCTGCATGACATTCTTGTATTTAAACTTCTTCATCAAAGCCGGAACGACTTCTTTTTGATATTTTTCGAAAAGAAATCTCATGATCTCTTACCCTCAGTCAATTTGTTCTCCGCAGACCCTGCAAATACGAACCTTTTTCCCGTCTTCCAGCACCCTCACGCCGAAACGGACACCCCTGGAGCAGTTGTTGCAATACAACGCGACGTTCGAGATATGCAGCGGTGCCTCCATCTCTACGATGCCACCCTTGGCGAACTTGCCGCCGGGGCGGGCGTGTTTCTTCACAAAATTCACCTTTTCAACGATCACGCGGTCCTTTTTCTTGAGGATTTTCAGGATCTTTCCGGTCTTCCCCTTCTCTTTCCCGGCAAGGACCTCGACCATATCCCCCTTTTTCACGTGATAATTCTTATAGCTCTTCGTGGCCATCACAACACCTCCGGGGCGAGAGAGATAATCTTCATGAAACGTTTGGCCCTCAACTCCCTGGCCACGGGCCCGAAAATGCGGGTCCCCACGGGCTCCTTCTGCTGATTGATCAAAACGGCAGAATTGTCATCGAACTTGATGTAGGATCCGTCTTCCCTGCGGATCTCTTTGGCGGTCCGGACGATCACCGCTTTGACCACGGATCCCTTCTTGACCTTGGAATTGGGCATCGCCTCCTTGACGGAAGCCACGATGATATCGCCGACACCGGCATACCGTTTCCGCGTTCCACCCAAAACCTTGATGCAGCCGATTTTCTTTGCACCGGAATTGTCAGCCACATTCAGTATCGTTTGCATCTGAATCATTGGACCTTCTCCCTATCCATCAAGCCTAAACGGCCTTCTCTATAATTTTACTCACCCGCCAATGCTTGTCTTTACTCAGCGGCCGCGACTCGATGATTTGTACCTTGTCACCCACACCACACTGGTTGGTCGCGTCATGGGCCTTGTACCTAGCATTCCTCCGCACGTACTTCTTGTACCTCGGGTGCATGAAGAGTCTCTTCACCTGAACGACGACGGTCTTGTCCATCTTGTCGCTGACCACGGTTCCAATCAACACCTTTTTGTGTCTTACGGCCTTCTCTGATTCGGTCATTCTTACCTATCTCCTTCAGTCGCCCTATGCCTGGGCCTGCTTCTCATTCAAGACGGTCAATAGACGCGCCAAATCCCTCTTCGCGAGGGAAACCTTTGCCGTGTTTTCAAGCTGGCCTGTGGCGAGCCGAAACCGCAGATTAAAGATCTCTTCCCTAAGATCCCTCTCGCGCGCCTTCAGCTCATCGAGGCTCAGTTCTCTGAAATCATTAGCCTTCATGAATTTCCTCCCGACTCACGAAACGGGTCTTGAAGGGCAATTTGTGCGCGGCCAGTAAAAAGGCCTCCCGAGCCTTGTCCTCGGGAACCCCCTCGATTTCATAGAGGATTCTCCCAGGCTTGATGACGCAGACCCATCCCTCAGGAGAACCCTTTCCTTTTCCCATCCGGGTCTCCGCGGGTTTTTTCGTGATGGGCTTGTCAGGGAATACCCGGATCCAAATCTTGCCGCCACGCTTAACGTGACGCGTAATGGCGATACGGGCCGCCTCGATCTGGCGGGCGGTCATCCAGCCCCGCCCCAGGGCCTGAAGGCCGAACTCGCCAAAGTTGACCTTATTCCCCCGGGAAGCAACTCCCCGCATTTTCCCTTTTTGCTGTTTCCTATGTTTTACCTTGCTCGGCATTAACATGTTAGTACCCTCTCAAAAGTCCTTTTATTTTACGTGTAGATATCGCCCTTATAAATCCAGACCTTCACGCCGATGACACCATACGTCGTCTTCGCCTCCGCGAATCCGTAGTCGATATCCGCCCGCAGGGTCTGAAGCGGGACTCTTCCCTCACGGTACCATTCGCGGCGCGCCATCTCCGCCCCGCCAAGGCGTCCGGCACACGCAATCTTGATTCCCTTCGCGCCAAACTTCATAGCTGCGCTCACGCTCCGCTTCATGGCCCTTCGAAACGCAACGCGCCGTTCCAACTGGGTCGCCACGTTTTCGGCCACCAACTGGGCATCCATCTCCACCCGCTTGACCTCTTTAATATTGAGGTTGATCTCCTTCCCGGTCATCCTCTCCAAGGTCTTGCGGAGGTTCTCAACATCCGCCCCTTTCTTCCCGATAATGATCCCGGGCCGGGCTGCGTAGATGTCGATTGTCGCCTTTTTGCTCCGGTCCACGGCCCTCCGGATTTCAATCTTGGAAATCCCGGCGTTATACAACCGCTTCTTCAAATATTTTCGGAGCTTGAGATCCTCGTAGAGGAGCTCTCCGTAATCCTTATCGGCATACCATTTGGCATCCCACGTCCTGATAACGCCTAACCTAAATCCCAAGGGATGAACCTTCTGCCCCAAAGCAACCTCCTTACCTATGAACTTTTCTCGTCGAGGACGATCGTGATATGGCTCGTTCGTTTCAAAATTTGCGTCGCCCTTCCCATGGCACGCGGCATAAATCGTTTCAATGTCGCGCCTTCATCGACAAATGCCCGCTTCACGAAAAGGTTGTCCACATCCATGCTGTAATTGGCGTTGGCATTTGCTATCGCCGAGTCCAAAACCTTTTTAACGATCCGGGCAGACTTCTGCGGGGAAAGCATCAAAAGGTTTAACGCCTCTTCCACGCCCCTTCCCCGGATCAAGTCAACGGCCTTCCGCGCCTTCCTCGGAGAAATTCTCACGTATCTCAATTTCGATTGGACTTCCATCTATCCGTTCCTCACCTTATCGTTTCGCCCTTGACTTCTTATCTCCCGCATGTCCTCTGAACGTTCGCGTGGGCGAAAAGTCACCTAATTTAAATCCAACCATTTCCTCTGTCACGAAAACGGGAATGAACTTTTTACCATTGTGAACAGCGAATGTCAACCCAACAAACTCCGGAATAATGGTCGACCTTCGTGACCATGTCTTGATAATCTTCGAGCCCTTTCGGGTCTCTTCCTGCATGGCCTGCACCTTCCTTAACAGGTGCTCATCCACAAAAGGTCCCTTTTTAACTGAGCGACTCACTGATACCCTCCCTACTGGTAACGCCTTCTGATAATATATTTATCCGTCGCCTTGTTCTTTCTCGTCCGATAACCCTTGGTCGGAACGCCCCAAGGTGTCACAGGGTGTCGTCCGCCAGAACTCTTTCCTTCACCGCCACCCAGGGGATGGTCCACCGGGTTCATGGCCACGCCCCGCACGTGGGGACGCCGCCCCAAGTAACGAGATCTTCCCGCTTTTCCAAACGAGACATTCTCGTGATCCAGGTTGCCGATCTGACCTATGGTAGCATAACACCGCAAATGGACCATGCGCACCTCACCGGATGGGAGACGAATCTGAGCGTAATTCCCCTCTTTTGCCATCAACTGGGCGTAACCGCCAGCGCTCCGGACCAACTGTCCCCCCTTCCCTATCTTCAACTCGATATTGTGAATCAGGGTTCCAAGGGGAATCTTATGCAAGGGAAGCGCGTTCCCAGGCTTGATATCCGCTTCCTCGCCCGAAACCACCTGATCACCGACTTTAAGTCCCAGGGGCGCCAGGATATAGCGCTTTTCCCCGTCCACGTAGTGCAGCAGGGCGATCCTGGCGGAACGGTTGGGGTCATATTCTATCCCCGCGACCTTGGCGGGTATATTATGCTTGTCCCGCTTGAAATCGATCACCCGGTAACGGCGCTTCGTCCCGCCGCCGCGGTGACGCACCGTGATCCTGCCCGTGGCATTCCGGCCGCCTGACTTCTTCAGGGGCTTCAACAAAGAGCGTTCCGGCTCCTTCTTCGTAATCTCCTCGAACGTGGAAACACTCTGGAATCTACGTCCCGGTGAGGTCGGTTTATACTGTTTAATTCCCATGGCCTCTCTCCTTCATCCTGGCGACAGTAACGTTATACACCTTCAAAGAAATCTATTGAATCGCCTTCCTTGAGCTTCACAATGGCCTTCTTCCAGTCCGGTCGTTTCCCCATGAACCGCCCCAGCCTTTTGCGTTTTCCCACAACCCGCATGGTTCGGACAGACAGGACCTTCACGCCAAAGATGGCCTCGATCGCCTTCTTGATCTCCACCTTGTTGGCGTCCATGGCGACCTTGAATACCAACTGGTTGTTTATCCCCTTCAAATCCGTGCTCTTCTCACTGATGATGGGATGATGGATAATCTGGTAGTATTGTTCCATGCTCATTGGGTAAGTACCCCCTCTAATTTTTCAATCGCCTGCTGGGTCATAACCAAGGTGTCATACCGCATGATATCGTAGACGTTCAACCCCTCGACCCTCAGGACCTTAATGGATGGGATATTCCGAGACGATCGCTCCAGAACCTCATTTTTCCCCTCAATAACGATGAGCCCTTCCTGAATGGAAAGATTCTTCAAAATCTTGGCAAATTCCTTCGTTTTGGCCTCGGGAAGTTCGAACTTGTCCACCACGACCAGCTTTCCTTCCTGGGCCTTCAAGGCCACGGCCGATCGAAGGGCGCCCTTCCGCACCTTTTTGGGGACCTTGTAGCTGTAATCCCTCGGTGTAGGCCCAAAGACCACGCCGCCTCCACGCCAGAGAGGAGACCGAATCGTCCCCACGCGGGCGCGTCCCGTTCCTTTTTGCCGCCACGGTTTCCTTCCGCCGCCGCGGACTGCGGACCGGTTCTTCGTCGAAGCCGTCCCCGCCCGGCGGTTGGCCAGCTGCATCTTCACGACTTCGTGAATGAGGTGAGGCTTCACCTCACCTGAAAAAATCTCTTCTTTCAGTGCCAACTCACCGACTTTCTGTCCTGACTGATCGAGCACTTGCATTGTCGCCATTGTCTTTCCTTACCCTATCTCTCTATTGCTTAGTTCTTTCTCGATTTCTTGACCGCCCTCTTGACGACGACGATCCCACCCGTCGGTCCCGGAACGGCCCCCTTGACCAGCATGAGGTTCCGTTCCTTCTTAATATCCACCACCACAAGGTTTTGAATCGTAACTCGCTCATTCCCCTTGTGACCGGGCATCTTCATTCCCTTGAATACCTTGGCGGGATAGGCGGATGAGCCGATGGAACCTCCGTGCCGGAAATACTCGTGGGTTCCGTGAGACGCGGGCGTTCCATGGAACCCGTGCCGCTTCATGACGCCCGTGAATCCCTTCCCTTTGCTCTTCCCGGTAACATCCACGTATTCCCCCACCTCGAACATCTCAAGGGTCAGGGACTGTCCTATCTCGATATTCTCGTCGGGGTCCACTTTGAGTTCCTGTAAAACCTCGAAACCCTCTTCAAAGTTTGCCTTCCCAAGGTGTCCCCGCAGGGGTTTCGTCACGTTCTTGATCTTCTTCCTGCCGAATCCCACCTGAACCGCGTCGTATCCTTCCTTCTCGGAACGTTTCCGCTGGACAACGAAACACGGTCCAACCTCCAGCACAGTCACGGGAATCACGCGCCCTTTCTCATCAAAGATCTGCGTCATCCCCAGTTTTTTTCCTATCAACCCATTCATTGTTCTACCCCTTCAAAAGACTCCTCGTCCCTTTTTCTTCCCTACAACTTGATTTCGACATCCACGCCAGCGGAAAGATCAAGCTTCATCAGGGCATCTACTGTCTGCTGGGAAGGATCGATGATATCCAAAATACGCTTATGGGTTCTAATTTCAAACTGCTCCCGAGACTTCTTGTCGATATGGGGGGAGCGGAGCACGCAATACTTGTTGATCACCGTGGGCAACGGGATGGGTCCAGCAATATTGGCCCCCGTCTTTTTCACGGTGTTCACGATCTCCTCAACCGACTGATCGAGCAGTTTATGATCATAAGCCCTCAAACAAATTCTTATCTTTTGATTCAACATTTCCTTCCCCTATAAACCTGCTTATTCAATCACCTTACTGATGACGCCGGCGCCCACCGTCCGACCACCTTCCCGAATCGCAAACCGTAACCCGTCTTCCATCGCAATGGACGTGATCAGCTTTACCTCGATCGTCACGTTGTCTCCAGGCATCACCATCTCCACTCCCTCAGGTAAGGTCACGACTCCCGTCACGTCCGTCGTCCGAAAGTAAAACTGCGGACGATAC
>CAZKUZ010000268.1:0-1684 GCA_964556045.1 uncultured Thermodesulfobacteriota bacterium
GGCATATCCGCGCCATCCGTCCCGTTCCCTTCATCGGTTCCCGGGAAATCTGGTGTTTCAAGCCCCAGAGTGACATTCGCATGGTCAAGGTCAAAGGAGTCCCCGCCATCGATCCGAGGCAGACGGGTCTTCCTCCCGAATGGAAACGCTACACCGCGTATCTCGTCACCCCTGACTCTCAGATCACCCTGGAGGAGCTTCGCCGGGGCGATCCCCATCCCGCGCCCGATCAACTGAACCTGCGACGCACCCTTTGGCTCGATTTCGACGGCGGAGGGTTCACCATTCAAGACCACATCACCGGAACCATCCGCCGATCCTGGCGTCTCGACATGAATCCACCCATCCGGCTGGGGCACGTTTCCATCGACGGGAAGGACCAGCTTATCACCCATTTCGGGAAGAACGAGAGGGAAGGGGTGGAACTCCGTAAGGGAACCCTCAATATGACCGCGGAGTCACGTCTCAAGGGTCATTCCGGCCCCATCCCGGCCGTGGGGTGGAACCACGACTTCCGGAGTGTCAGAGGGGTTCTGAATCTTCCCCCCGGGTGGCGACTTTTGACCATGTCCGGGCCGGATACCGTGACAGGGACCTGGTTCGAAAAATGGACACTCCTCGACCTGTTCCTCGTCCTCATCATTACCATGATCGCGGGAAGGCTTTTCGGGATCAAATGGGCGCTCCTCGCTTTCACAACCCTCGTGCTCACGTATCACGAGAAGGGAGCCCCGCAAATCATCTGGCTGAACGTCCTGATTCCCATCGCTCTCCTCCAGTTCCTCCCGGAGGGATGGGTAAAAGGGCTTGTAAGGCTCTGGCGGCTCGGCGCCGTGGTCGCCCTGATCGTGATGGCTCTTCCTTTCATGGTTCACCAGGTTCGGATCGGCATCTATCCCCAGCTCGAGCGTGTTTCACGCCGGCATGGTGTCATGGGTCTCCCGAGACCCATCATGGGCGCGAAACGAGAACGGGTCTTCGCGAGAAAACGCGCCTCAGATCGGGCATTCTCTTCCAAAGGCAAGCTCTACAGTTATTCCCGAAGCGACAAGATCCAGAGAAAAGGGTTCCTTCTCGGCAAGGAGAAACAAAAGGCGGTCCTCGCCTTCGATCCCAACGCCCGTATCCAGACGGGCCCCGGCATCCCCTCTTGGAAATGGCGGCAAATCCCCCTCAAATGGAACGGCCCCGTGGACAAGGCCCAGACCCTCCGTCTCTGGCTCCTTTCCCCAAGGGTCAATCTGCTCCTATCCCTGCTCCGGGTCTTCTTTCTCGGTTGGCTGATCTATCTCTGCGCGGGTCTCGGAAACATCCGAAAGGATCGCTCCGTCAAAGGCCTTTGGGTCACAGGCCTTGCGATCCTGTTTTTCGTCTCTCCCCTCGTCCATGCCGCTTCATCAAACGCCTCTGATTTCCCGCCCGATTCCATGCTGAAAGAGCTCCAGAAACGGCTTCTGAAGCCCCCCGACTGCCTTCCCCATTGCGCCGTGATCCCCAGGATGGACCTGAAAATCACCCCGGACGACCTTCGGGTTCTTCTGGAAATCCACGCGGCGACCAACACGTCCGTCCCCCTCCCCGGGAACCTCCGCATCTGGCAGCCAATACAGATCCTCCTGGACGAGAAACCGGCCAAGGGACTGTTTCGCGATACGTCCGGGCATTTATGGCTCTACTGTCCCTC
>CAZKUZ010000269.1:0-1702 GCA_964556045.1 uncultured Thermodesulfobacteriota bacterium
ATTTGCGCGCGCGGCCGTGTTGGGTGCGGGTGTCATGGGTAGCCAGATCGCGGCTCACATGATCAACGCGGGCCTGGAGGTGACGCTGCTTGACATCGTGCCGGAGACCTTGACGGAGGAAGAAGAGAAGAAGGGGTTGGAGCTATCTTCACCCCAGGTTCGGAACCGATTCGCCCTTGGGGCCATCGAGCGGCTGAAAAAGGCCAAGCCTTCACCCCTGTTCAGGTCGGAGTGGGCCGACCGGATCATCCCGGGAAATTTCGAGGATGACCTGGAACACCTGAGGGATGCGGACATCATCATCGAAGCGGTGGTAGAGTCTCTTCCCATCAAGCAGTCCTTGATGGAGAAGATCGCCCCCTTTGTTTCCGAACACGCCATCGTGACCACCAATACCTCCGGGATCCCCATCCACAAGATAGGGGAGGGAATGGCGGAGGAGCTCCGGGGGCGGTTTCTGGGAACCCATTTTTTCAATCCCCCCCGGTACATGCGCCTCCTGGAGATCATTCCCACGAAGTGGACGGCGCGGGAGGTGATTGAAAGGGTTCGGGAATTCGGTGAGAAGGAGCTGGGCAAAGGGGTGGTGATTGCCAAGGACACGCCGAACTTCATCGCCAACCGGATCGGGATCTTTGCCTTCCTCCTGACGTTTCGTCTGATGGAGAAGTGGGACCTGACCGTCGAAGAGGTGGACGCCCTGACGGGAAAGCTCATCGGCCACCCAAAGACGGCGACCTATCGAACTGCCGACATGGTCGGGTTGGATATCATCGCCCACGTGGCGAAGAACGTTTACGAGATGGCGGCGGACGATCCGCAGCGTGAGATTTTCGATCCTCCGGAGAGGCTCCAGGCCCTCATGGAAAAGGGATGGCTGGGGGCGAAGACGGGCCAGGGTTTTTACAGGAAAACGAAAGAGGGGATCGAGGTCCTCGACCTGAAGGAGATGGCGTATCGTCCCAAGAAGAGGGTTTCGCTGCCTATCCTGGACAAGCTTCAGCCTTACGAGGATCCGATACGGAGGCTTCAGATCCTCTTGAAGGATGAGAGCCCGGCGGCCCGGTTTGTGTCGGAACTCATGCTTGGGATGTTGAATTATGTGGCGACCCAGGTGCCTGAGATAAGCGATCGAATCGAGGACGTGGACAACGCCATGAAATGGGGATTCGCGTGGAAACACGGCCCCTTCGAGCTGTGGGACGCCCTCGGGGTCGAAGGCCTCCTGGAGGAGATGGACAGGGCGAAGATGGCGCTTCCGGAGCTTGCGCGGAGGGTTCAGTCCACGGAGGCCGGCGCATTTTATGTCTACCGGGACAATGTGTTACACGTTTTCGATCCCGTTTCAGGGGAACACCACCCCCTGGAGCGACCCGGCTGGTGGATTCTCCTCAAGGAAAAGGGCACCACGAACCGTAAGATCAAGGAAAATCCCGGAGCAACCTTGTGGGATATCGGCGACGACGTGGCGTGCCTGGAATTCCACACCAAGATGAACGCTATCGGCGGGGATATTATCGCCATGATCGACGACACTATCGGAATGGTGGAGTCGGAGATGCGGGGACTGGTTGTCGCCAACCATGCCTCCAACTTCTCTGCCGGGGCGAACCTCATGCTGCTCCTGTTTGAAATAGAAGACGAGAACTGGGAGGAGATCGATTTCGCCATCAAGCGGCTCTTGAAGTTCGTGGAGCCGGCG
>CAZKUZ010000270.1:0-5749 GCA_964556045.1 uncultured Thermodesulfobacteriota bacterium
AGATTCCCGGGCTCTTCGTGGCCGGGGAGGTCCTGGGAGGTATCCACGGGGAAAACCGCCTCATGGGCAACTCCCTGCTCGACATCAACGTATACGGCCGCCGGGCCGGGATCCGGGCCTCGGAGTACGTGAAACAGGGAATCACCCTGAAGAAGCTCACGCTGGAGCATGTGAGGGCGTATCATAAGGAACTGAAAGAGGCGGGAATCGAGACCGATCGGATCTCCCCCATGCTTCTTCCCGACTACTCCAACCCCGAGGTCCGCGCGAAACAGCTTACCGCCCGCTATTTCGGGACATTGCGGTAGCACCTCCACCCATCATAATCCACGGGGGAGCCTTGGGGCTCCCCTTTTTCGTGGCACGCGCGAGCAGGTTATCAAGGTAACCCTTGTGGCATCGGGGGATTGCTGTTATACAGAAACAAAGGAGGACCCTATGAATCCACTCAATCTCAAGGGTGTTTTGCCGCCCGTGGCCACCCCTTTCAAGGATGACGAGATCGACACCGAGGCGCTGAAACGCAACCTCGAAAAATACAACCAGACAGGACTCGCCGGTTATCTCATCCTCGGCTCCAACGGTGAGGGCGTCTATCTCAACGAAAACGAGAAACGCGCCATCCTCGAGGCGGCGCGACAGGCCATTCCGGAAGACAGAATCTTCATGGCGGGAACGGGGCAGGAATCGACGCGCGAGACGGTCCGTCTCACCAATTCGGCCGCGGATGCAGGCGCCGACTGCGCCCTGATCGTGACTCCGAATTTTTACAAGGGCATGATGACGTCCGAGGCCCTTAAAAGGCACTATCTTTCCGTGGCGGAGGCCGCGAAGATCCCGACCCTTATCTACAACGTCCCCCAATTTACCGGGATCAACCTGACGCCGGATCTCGTTGAAACCCTCTCCTCCCACCCCAATATCGTGGGCATCAAGGACAGCTCCGGAAACATCGGTCAACTGGCCGAGATCATCCGCAGAACGCCGAAAGACTTTGCCGTCTTCGTGGGGTCCGCCCCCGTGTTCTATCCCGCTTTATGTGTCGGTGCTGTGGGAGGCATTTTGGCGGTGGCCAATGTCATCCCGGAGGTCTGCGTGGCCTTGAAGGAGAAATTCGACGCCGGAGACTTCGCAGAAGCCCGGACCCTTCAGTTCAAGATCACCCCCCTCGCCCGCTGGGTGACGGCGGAGCAAGGAATCGGCGGGCTCAAGATGGCGATGGACGAGATGGGCTACGAAGGGGGCCTTCCCCGATCTCCCCTGTTTTCCCCGGACGAGAGCCATCGTTCGGAGCTCAAAACGCTCCTCGAACCCTTCCGGTCTTAATCGGTAAAACGCCTGTAACTTTTCGGGTAAGACTTCCGGCTCTGCATGAGCCCCAGATCCACGAGCATCTGGGCGGTCTTGATGGCGACGGGCACCCCATCCAGCACGGGAACCCCCAAGGTCTCTTCCATCTCATCTCGCGAACCTTCAGGCAACACGGCGAAGATGGCGGAGTAACCCGCCACGATGACCTGCGCCCCTTCCCGGTCGATTTGAAACCTCGCGATTTCAATAAATCTCTTCTTCATCTCCCGATTCTCGTCCGCGAGGACCTGCTCGTCGATGTTCAGGGGACGCATGGAGGTCAGCCGGTCCGCACAGCCCATCAGCCGAATGCGCCGCGTGAACTCGGGGATGGTGGCGTCGCTCTTGCTCACCACGCCGATCCGGTCCCCCAACTGGCAGGCAAGATGAAAAACCGCGGATCCCAACCCCACGACCGGGATATCCACGGCGCCCCGGGCCGCCTCGATCCCGAAGTCGCAGATCCCATGGATCATCACGGCGTCACATCCCTCCGCCTCCGCACGGATCGCCAACGTCATCGTCTCCATGGCGAGCAGAGAGACATCCCCGCCCGTCTTGATCCCCTTTACCTCTCCTTCGAACGTATAGGGAACGATTTCCCATGGGGAGGAAACAAATGTCTCCATGTGCCGAACCCTCAGTCTCAATCCTTTTTCATCCAAATCTCCCGGGATTATTACAGCCAGTCGCCTCATATCACTTCCTTATGGACGGAGATTATCCCTTTCAGTTTCAACTTTCCATTTATAAAAATTTCCCAGTAGAATTCAATTGGAATCTCATTCGGCACAACCCCCTCCCGCGTCTTCGTCCAGCACCTTCCGGACCATCTCGGTCAGTCTTCCCACGGAGTAAGGTTTCTGTATGAAGTTCACCCCTTCTTTCAGAAGCTCGCCTTGGGTGATGTGATTGTCTGTGTATCCTGAAGTATATATCACTTTAACCCCCGGGTAAAACGTCCGTATCTTCCTTATTAGTTCCATCCCGTTCATTTCCGGCATGATGAGATCTGTCAGAACAAGATCAACCTTCAGGCCTCTTTCCCTGAGAAGGCCAAGGGCCATACGACCATTTCTCGCCGTGTAGACCTCATACCCAAGGCCTGAAAGTAACTCGGTGGCAAATTCAAGCACGTTTTTCTCATCCTCGACCAACAGGATTCTCTCGCTCCCCCGCAATCCCTTGTCTATTGCCTCCGACACCTCCCCACCCTTCTCCTCTTCCGTCACCGGCCAGTAGATCTTGAACGTGGTTCCCTCTTCCGGCTCGGAGTAGACATAAATAGCTCCATTGTTCTGCTTGACGATTCCGTAAACCATTGAAAGACCGAGGCCTGTGCCCTCGTTCTTTTCCTTGGTGGTAAAGAAAGGCTCGAAAATCCTCTCCTGTATATCCCGGCTCATTCCGATCCCGTTGTCGGAAACGGTAAAATAGACATGGTGTCCTGCCCGGCTCTCCGGATGTCTCAACACATATTCCCTATCGAGGGTTATTTCACCCGTTTCGATAACAATTTTCTTCTGAAAACCCGGCCTGTTCGCCTCGCGTAGGGCATCACGGGCATTCACCACAAGATTGATGACAATCTGTTCAATCTGGGAAGGATCCGCCTTGATGGGAGGAAGACCCTTCCCGAGAACGGTTTCGACATGAATATCCTCTCCAATGAGTCTCCTCAGCATCTTTCCCATGGAGGAAATGACCCGATTGACATCCAGGATTTTCGGTTTGAAGAACTGTTTCCGGCTGAATGCCAGTAGTTGCCCGGTCAGACCTTCCGCCTTCTTACCCGCATCCAAAACCGAGGCGATCGATCTATACGCGGGATGACCTTTATCCAGTTTCAGCAAGGCCAATTCGGCATAGCCGTTAATGACCGTCAGGAGGTTGTTGAAGTCATGGGCGACACCTCCCGCCAAAGTCCCGATGGCTTCCATCTTCTGGGCCTGTACGAGTTGCGCCTCCAAGCTCTTTTTCTCCGTAACATCCCTCATGATGCCCCGGTAGCCTACGATGTTCTTGTCCGCATCATAAACGGGAGTCGCCGACACCAGAATATTCAGGTGAGAGCCGTCCTTTTTTTTCAGAAGCAGTTCGTAGTCCTTGACATATCCGTCTTTTTGAAGCCGGCGAATAAACCTCCGCCGATCGTTCGGGTCTGCGTAAAAATCCTTCGCGATGTTTTTACGCTTGACCTCCTCCAGAGAGTCGTATCCGAACATCCGGTACCCTGCCGGATTCATGTCGATGATCCTCCCATCGACACTGCTCACATAAATCCCATCCTGGGACTCCTCAAAAATCCGGCGATAGCGCTCTTCACTCTCCCTCAACGCCTTTTCCGCGTTTTTGTATTCTGTAATGTCCCGTCCAAGGACAATGAGCCCTTTTCTCGTCCCGTCCGGGTTGAAAATGGGAACTTTGATAACATCGTAGATCTTTTCGCCCCCATCCGGTTTCGGAATGATCTCTTCACTTCGGGTGATTTTACCCGACTCCCACACCTTCCTGTCACTTTCTGTGCATGAGATGAAGGTCTCCCGGTAGACGGGCCCGGCGAACTCGATGAGCTCGTCACCAGTCTTACCCCGATAACTTTCTCCCTCAAGAGAAAAAAGCTCAAGTGCCGCCTTGTTTGCCTCAATCCATCGTCCCTTCCCGTCCTTGAAAAAGATGATGTCCGGTGTTGAATTCATCAGAGCCCGAAGGAGGTGCTCCTGCTCGTGGAGAGCATCCTCAGCCCTTTTCAAGTCGGTGATATCCCTGGCAATCTTCGCGTAATTAATGATGGTCCCAGAGCCATCCCGAATGGGAAAGATGGCCGCATCTTCGTAAAACTCCTGTCCGTTTTTCCTCCGGTTGATGAAGATGCCACGCCAGACCTTTCCCCTGCTGATAGTTTGCCAAATCTCCTTGTAAAACCCGGGGAAGTGCCTACCGCTTTTCAAAATCCTCGGGTTCTTCCCTTTAACTTCATCAAGGGAATATCCCGTCATCTCCTCGAAAGCGGCGTTGACATACTCAATATCCCCTTTCAGGTCCGTAATGGTTACCGCTTCCGAGGCCTGTTCAATGATCCTTGTCATCCGCAGCGTATCCTGAAGGGCCTTTTCCCTGTTGGTAATATCCCTGGAGATTTCCACCACCTGGATAACTTCATCCTCTCCCCCGAAGAGCGGAAAGGCGAAAATTTCCAAATGCCGAGATTTCCCATCTGGAAGGGAAAGCCTTTTCGTCATCCGGCACGGTTTTTTCGTCCTAAAAACCTCTTTCACGGGTGAGTTTTTGCACGGCCTGTCCCGCCCCTCGAAAATCTCGTAACAACGTTTGCCTTTTATACTCTCCCTTCTGAGCCCTTTCATGTCCAATAATTTCTTATTGGTAAGGACGATCCGGTAATCCCGGTCGAGGATATTGACGGGATCCTGGAAACCATCGAAAAAGGACTGCAAAAAATTCTCCTTCTCCCTCAGCCTCGTCTCTACCGATACTTTGTCCGTCACATCCTGGTGGCGGATGACACGCCCAATGACGCTTCCCTTTTCATCCATGACAGGCCGGCTGTGGTGGTAAACCCACCGTGTCTGACCGTCTTTCCGGATAATTCGAAACTGAGTGAAATGCTCTTTCTTGGTCTTAAAGACCGACCGAAACTCCCTCATCAAGGTTTCCCTGTCATCGGGATGTATAATCCGAGAAAAAAGCTCCGAATCCTCCAAAAATTCCTGAGCGGGATAACCTGCCACTGTCTCCGCAGCGGGAGACACGTATCGGAAAGTCCCTCCATCCTCGCACCACATCATCCAGTCTGAGGACATCTCCGCCATCGTTCGGAAAACATCTCTCCGATCGATTCTTATATCCTTTGCCATCTTACCTCCGATTTCTCCTGCCCTTTCTCTCGCAAAACCAAACGTACAACCACGAATTTCTTTTTGCCTCTTTAACTACACTTCATAAATATATTACAATTTTGAGATCTCGCAACTTAAATTCACAAATAATTTTAAATATTTCACAAACTAAGATTTCTCTTGTTTGCACTTGAAATAGTTCCGATTAGTTTATCCCAAAAAATTCTCCGTTAATTACAACACCAGATAATATATCGGAAAGATTTTCTTTGCCTTTTATCAAAACAACAAACAACTCTAAAGTCATAAAAGCAAAAAGAAATCCTACCGACAGATTCCTTGGTTGCGATGGCATACGCCGTGTGTTATAAGTTTTTGCAATAAAGAGAGGTCTTGAAACTATGTTCGGCATTGGCATGACAGAACTGCTCGTGATCCTGGTGATTGCCCTGATCATCTTCGGACCGAAACGCCTTCCGGAGCTTGCGAAGCACCTTGGTAAAGCCATGCGTGAATTCAAGAAGGCCACGGATGAAGTCAAG
>CAZKUZ010000271.1:0-2303 GCA_964556045.1 uncultured Thermodesulfobacteriota bacterium
CGATTGCGGATATAGATGAACGACGCCGAAAGGCTGCTGACGAGGCTCAACACGATCCCCAAGGGGATGGCCTCCGTCTTGAAGTCGAGCCCCATCCAGAAAAGGATGGGGATGAAGAGCTGCGCGCCGCCCATCCCGAGCATGGAAAAGATAAACGAGATCCCGAAAAAGAGCAGCGGCGCGGTCCAAATCATAAAGGCGCCTCTGCGGGCCTTTCAACCCCGGATCTCATCCCACCGTCCTTGGATTCCATCAATTCCCCTCCTTCACCTCCGCTTTGAGACGGTGGAGAAAATTCAAGGCTTCCAGGGGGGTCATCGTATCAATATCGACCTTCCGGACGGCCTCTTCCAAGGGGGATGGACGGGTGGCAAAGAGTTCCAGCTGCGCGGGCGGAGACTTCGATCCCTTCGATCTCTCCGAAACGGAGAGGGTGGGAATCCCCGTTTCCGTCAATTCTCCCTCTTCCAGGTTGCGCAGGATTTCTTTCGCCCGATCGATCACCGTCTCCGGGAGACCCGCGAGACGGGCCACCTGAATGCCGTAGCTCCGATTCATCCCCCCTTTATCGAGCTTTCTCAAAAAGATGATTTCATCGTTCCACTCCTTGACGGCTACGTTCCAGTTGTGGATTCTCGGTTTCAGGCGCGCCAGGTCCGTCAGCTCGTGGTAATGGGTGGCAAAGAGGGTCTTGGTCCCCGCGCCCTCATAACGATCATGGAGGAATTCGGCGATGGCCCAGGCGATACTCAATCCATCAAACGTACTCGTTCCTCGCCCTATCTCGTCAAGGACGATGAGACTGCGAAGCGTGGAATTGGCGAGGATACTCGCCGCCTCCTTCATCTCCACCATGAAGGTGGAAAGCCCCAGGGCAAGGTTGTCGGAGGCCCCCACTCGCGTAAAGATCTGATCGATAACTCCAATTTCCACTTTCTCCGCGGGGACAAACGACCCAAGGTGGGCCATGAGGGCGATGAGCGCCACCTGTCGGATATAGGTCGATTTGCCCGCCATGTTGGGCCCCGTAATGAGCATGATCTGATTTTTCTCACAGTCCAGGAGGGTGTCATTGGGGACAAAAGATTCCTGGAGGTTGATCTGCTCCACGACGGGATGCCGGCCCTGCGTGATCCACAGGCGCGTGTCTTCCGTAAAGATCGGCCGGCAATACCGGTAGCGATGGGCCACTTCGGCGAAAGAGACGAGGACATCCAACTGGGCCAGGGACTCGGCTATCCCTTGTATTCTTTCCGTATGGGCCTTTACTCTTTCCCTTAGCTCCACGAAAAGGGAATACTCCAACTGCTGAATCCGCTCCTCCGCGGAGAGGACCTTCTCTTCCATCTCTTTCAGCTCGGGGGTCACGAAACGTTCCGCGTTGACCAACGTCTGTTTTCGCTGGTAGTCGTCGGGAACGAGGTGGAGATTGGGCTTGGTCACCTCGATATAGTACCCGAAGACCCGGTTGTAGCGGACCTTCAAGGAAGCGATACCCGTTCGCTTTTGCTCTTTCTCTTCGAGCCGAATCATCCAGCTTTTTCCGGACGACCGGATGCCCCTCAGTTCGTCCAATTCCTCCAAAACCCCTTCACGGATCATTCCCCCTTCCCGAACCGTCAGCGGAGGCGTATCCACAAGGGTGTCTTCCAAGGTCGTAACCAGATCCTCCAGGGGATCGAGATTCTAGCGGATCCGGGCCATGAGCCCGCCGGGGACTTCCTTCGTCTCTTCTATGATGTCGGGCAGGCGAGCGAGGGTTTCCCTCAATTGGACGAGATCCCTGGCATTGGCACGCTCGGCGGTGACACGCCCCATCAGGCGTTCCAAATCCGCTATGTCCCGAAGGAGGGTCTGGATTTGAGCTCGACGCTTCGGATCGGAACGCCACGCCTCCACGGCCTCCAAACGCCTCTCAATCTCCTCGATCTCTTGCAAGGGGTAGCGGAGCCACTCCTTCAGAAGGCGTCGCCCCATGGGGGTTTGGGTCTCATCGAGCACGGACAAGAGGGTGGCCCGCCGGGTCTTTCCGCTCAAAGGTTCAAAAATTTCGAGGTTCCTCCGGGTGAACTCATCGATTCTCATATAGGGGCGCCGGGCGGAGACCCGGATCTGCTTCAAATGCTCCAAGTGATCGTTCTTCGTCCAGATCAGATAGGCAAGCAGGAGGCGAAGCGTGGCCCGCTCTGTCTCTGACAGCTCGGCCTCCGGATTCATCGTGGCCTGTCTGCCTACCTTTTGAAGCAAGGAGTCGACCTGCGCGGGGTCTACAGCCTCCAGCCCATCAAATCGGGTGAGCAACG
>CAZKUZ010000272.1:0-4114 GCA_964556045.1 uncultured Thermodesulfobacteriota bacterium
TCGTTGATCTCGGCCAGGTCGGCCAGGGCCGCCCCGTAGGCCGAGCGGTTGTCGGTCTTCACGTCGGGGGCATAGACCCGCGGAGTTCCCCTCGTGATCTCCGGCCAATCGACTTCCGGAAAGGAGATCGGCTCAAAGGTAGCTTTTTCGCGCAGAGCCCGGTACTCCGACAGGTCCGCCGGCAATCCCAGCTCTCCCATGGCCTTCTCAAACTCCTCCGGCGACAGGGCCTTTCCGTGGTAGGTTGGGGTTCCCTCCATGAAAGAGACCCCCTTTCCGATGGTGGTCCGGGCCAGAATCGCCACCGGCGTGGTCTCGTCCGACTGGGCCTCGACAATGGCCTCGAACAGGGCTTCGATGTCGTGTCCGTCCACCTCCAAGACGCGCCAGCCGTCCGATTCATAATTCTCCCGGAGCCGCTGGGGCATCACCTCGTCCGTGGAGCCGCTGATTTGAATCTTGTTGTAATCGACGATGACCGTCAAGTCGTTCAGTCCGAATTTCTTCGCGAAACGGCGTGCCTCGGCGACCTGCCCTTTCTGCTGCTCGCCGTCGCTCATGAGAACGAAGACATGATTCGACGCGATCCCCTTCAGCCTGGACGAAAGGGCAAATCCGCATCCCGCCGACAGGCCCTGTCCCAGGTTCCCCGTGCTCCACTCGACGCCGGGAACACTCCGTTCGATATGCCCCTCGAACGGACTTCCGGCCAGGCGGAAGGTCGCTATCGCCTCTTTCAGGTCGAAAAAATTCAGCCTGCCCAGGACGGCATAGACCCCCGGGGACGTGTGACCGTGGCTCACAATGATCCGATCCCTCGAGGGATCCAGGCGGTTATCCGGACGGACATTGGCGTTGGACCAGACGGTCACGTAGATATCCGCCGAAGACATGGACCCGCCGGGATGGCCGCACCCCGCCAAAGTGGTCATCCGGAGGATATCTCCCCGGACCTGCCGGGCCATTTCCCGGAGATTCCCGGCTTCTTCGTTCGTCAGCTTCTTCTGAGCAAAATTACCCGTCAACATATTCATGTTCCTCTTATTTATTCTATTCGTCCTGAACTGTCTGAAAAGGACAGACCGGTCTACGGCGTGTAAACGACGACGATGAGCTCCGTGGTCGTGGACTTGGGATTGTTCAGCTTGTGAACCAGCGCGGAGTTGAAATGGATCGACTGTCCCTTTTTCAAATTCCAGGTGTTATCTCCCACGGAGATCTCCAGGTTTCCCTTCAACACGTAGATGAACTCCTCTCCTTCGTGCTGATATTCCACCATCTTGTGAGCCTGTTCCGGTTCGATGGTCACGTGGAAAGCCTTCATATGCTTGTTACGGGCATTGGGCGTCAGGGGACGATAGGCGTATTCCCGCGTCCGCTTCTCGTAACTCTCCACTTTTCGTTTCTCCGCGTTTTCACGTTCTTCTTCACTCAGCAAATCACCGGAATCGATCTGGAGGGCCTTGGCGATCTTGATAATGGACGAAACCGGAGGAAGGATATCCCCCCGTTCGATCTCCCGAATGGTATCAGGGGTTAAACCGGACTCCGCGCCCAGTTCCTCGAAAGTCATCTTTCTCGCCCGGCGCATCTTCTTTATTTTGGACCCGATATTGACTCCTCTATCGCTTGCCACGCGCGCCTCCTTTCAAGTTTCTTGCCGATGAACCTAACAAAGTCCCCCTCGTTTGTCAATTGATCAGCCGGTTCGCCTTGCTCGCCGCCGCCCGGGAATTGGGGGCATCGGTGCTGATCAGCGCCACCTTTTTGCCCAAAACTCCCCTGCGTCGTTGATCATCCCCGTGGCGATTTTGACCCCATCAAAATTCTTCAGCCCGTTCTTGGAAAGGGGCCCCGTGAGAGGATAGACCGTCCCGATCCGCCGCACGTCACCGGCGGCAGGCCCCAGATTTGCCGTTTCAGATACAATGCGGGAATACAAAAAAATAATAACGCTTCTTACTTCTTGATTTTTAAGGCCGGATGCGGTTTATTGGGATTGATGGGATTTTTAAAAAGCTCGACCGACATCCTGCGGCAGCGGCGACACCAAGTAATCCTGGGGGGAATCGGACTTGGAATCTATATAGTGATTCTCTGGCAAACGGCGATCTGGACCAGGAGGTTGGAGGTCCGCCGGATCAAGCAGGAAGCCCGGGAATCGCTGAATGTCTATGTGGGAGATTTGCAGAGCGAGCTGGACAAATTCAAGGCCCTGCCGCTGATCCTCTCGCGTGACCCCCTGTTCATCGAACTGGTTTCCCAGCCGGTCGATGAGCGGCTCTTGAGAGCCGTAAACCGGGAACTGGAACGGGTCAACAATCTGGCCGAAACTTCCGCCATCTACATCCTGGACAAGCGGGGAATCACCATTGCATCGAGCAACTGGCGGGGCCCGGTCTCGTTTGTCGGAGAAGACCTGAGTTTCCGACCCTACTTCCAGCAAGCCATAAAGGGAAAACCCGGGCACTACTTCGCCCTCGGGACCACCTCCAAGGTCAGAGGATACTATTTTTCCGCCCCCATTTTCTCGGGAGAAGAGGTCGTCGGTATCATTACCGTGAAGGTTCAGCTCCACCGCTTAGAGAAAATTTGGTGTCGGGGGTCGGAAAAGGTGGTGGTAACTGACCCTCACGGGGTTATCTTTATCACCAGTTATCCCCCCTGGAAATTTTGCTCCCTCGGCCCCATCGACCGGGAAACAACTGAGGCTCTCAGGAGGAGCCGGCGTTACGGCAATTTCCGGCCAAAATTCCTCTGTCCCGTTCCCGTGGATTTCCGGGATGGAAGCACGAGGCTAATCCACGTCAAAGCGGATATGCTGCCCGCCTCGGAACGACCTCAAAAAATTGGAAAAGCAACCGTTCCTTTCCTGCTTCAGTCCCATGGGATGCAGGAAGCCGGCTGGACCGTCCATATTCTTTCCAATCTGTCCCGCGTGGACGAACGCGTCAGGGATCTTGTGTTGTTGTGCGGCTCCCTGCTGCTTACCTTTTTCCTGGCATCCTTGCTTTTATATCATCGCAGCCAGGCCCGACGGGAACGGGAGCTTCTCGAAAAGCGCTCACGGGAGGCTTTGGAAGAGGCAAACCGCATGTTGGAGCAGCGGGTCCGGGAACGCACCCGTGCCTTAACGGAAACCAACACCCGACTTCGAATGGAGATCGAGGAAAGACAACGGACCGAGACGGAACTGAGGACCACCCAGGAAGGATTGATCCAGGCGGGGAAACTCGCCGCGATCGGACAAATGGCGGCGGGCATCACCCATGAAATCAACCAGCCACTGTCGGCCCTCCGGATGTTTGCGGACAATGCCTTGGTGTTCCTCGAACGAGGGGAATACGACCAGGTCCGGGCCAACCTGAAGAACATCGTGGAGCTTGTGGAAAAGATGGCGGAAATCACCCTTCACCTGAAATCATTCGCCCGGAAGTCCCCTGGGAAGAACGCTCCCGTTCCGGTTGTTCAGGTGGTAAAAAACGCCTTGATGCTCCTGGAAACACAGATCCGAAAAAGAGAGATTCGGGTTGACCTCCAGGGAATGAACGAAAACCTTTTGGCCTGGGGAAACCAAGTGCGCCTTGAACAAGTAATGGTAAATATCCTCAAAAACGGCATGGACGCGGTTTCGCGGCTCCCCGTCCGCAGGCTTTTCGTAACGATTCAACCCTTGTCGGACCGAATCCTGATCCTGGTTCGGGACACCGGCCCTGGGATTGCCCCCGAGGACATGAACCGGCTGTTTGAACCCTTTTTCAGCAGGAAGGCGGACGGCAAAGGGCTGGGACTCGGCTTGTCTCTTTCCCTGGCCATCGTTGAGGATTTCGGCGGAACGATCCGGGTTGCCAATCACCCCGAGGGCGGAGCGGTGGTAACCGTCGAACTGCGTCGTTATACGGCGGAAGGGAAGGGAGGATGATGGAGACAAAGGGATCCGTTATTTTCGTGGACGACGACGAGCACGTTTGCCGGGCAGTCGAGCAAACCCTCAAGCTTGCGGGATACGAAGTCATGACCTTCCAGAATCCCCGGCAGGCCATGCGGGTCATTTCCCAGGACTGGCCCGGCATTCTGGTGACGGATGTGAAGATGCCCGGCGTTGACGGGTTTT
>CAZKUZ010000273.1:0-3348 GCA_964556045.1 uncultured Thermodesulfobacteriota bacterium
TATTATAAACCGTCGCCTTTGAAATCCCGGGCAGGGATTCGAAAACGTCATCGAAGACCTGCTGTGCGCTAGGATGCTTGGTTGTATGGACAAGGTAGTCATAGATCAAGATACGTTGGGAGGTAACTTGAAGCCCATGACTTCGCAACATGTCGGCAATCTCTTCGTAATTTCCTTGTATCAAAATTTCACCTCAAATTTTAGATTTATTATAAAATACTATACGATTTTAAATTTGTCAAGAATAAAATATATACTATAAATAATCCTTGAATCCTTCTCGGATTTTACGCCAAGCTACTGGGGGGATAACCCTTTTTCAGCCTAGGTTGGGACAAAAAGAGAGCGGGAAGCAATCTTCCCGCCCGTTGCACAACTCCTTTTTTCAGCATCCGCTCATTTGTAAGGGATGCGTTTGAAGGGTTCGAACGGACTCTTTGCTTCTTTTAAAAGATCGCCATAAAGGGCCACGTTCCTGTCCTCCAGGTGATCAAAAATCATGGGCGACTTCGTGCCCCAGGAAATATACTTGATCGGATCGGGATCCAGCTCGGCAAAGACAATCTCTTCCGTGCCACGCGCCTGGGCCAGACGCTGGGCGATGGGATCCACGATCATGCTATGACCGAAATAGTAATTCCCCCCAAGATCGGGGCCCACGATGTTGACCCCGACAATATAGACGTGATTGTCATAGGCGCGGGCACGGTTGGTCACATCCCAGATATCGAAGCTTCGCAAAAGGGCTGAAGGGCGAACGATGATCTCCGCCCCTTGAACGGCAAGGATTCTCGAGATCTCAGGGAAATCTCCCTCGTAACAGATCATCATACCAATCTTTCCGAGACGCGTCTCAAACGCCCGGATCTCCGTCCCCGGGGTGGTCCACCCGCCCCCACCGAGACGCTCCGTCGGAAAAGGATGCGTCTTATGATAGACGCCCACGATCTCTCCCCCATCGTCAATCAAGGCGGAGGAATTGAAAACGTCACCTTCATGCTCTCCCCTTGTATAGGTCGGCCAGACCACGTGGACTTTCATGGCCCTCGCCGCGTTTTGAATCGCCTGCGTGAGCTTCCCGGGGATTCGATCCACCTTCGCGTAGAGTTCCTTCGCAGAAACACCCGGTGAAAATCCCGTCGTAATGGTCTCAGGGAAAACCACAAGCTCCGCTTTCGTCTCCTTCACGGCCCTCTCGAGCCACGTGAGACACTTGTCGATCGTCGCTTGCACATCATTCAAAACCGGGGCGATCTGGACACCCGCCACTACGAATCTTTCCATCGTCACATCACTTCTATAAAGCAGTCATTATAGGTTCGCAAGGAAAAGACAATGAAGCCCATTTCCCGCCTTTCATCACTCGGCTCGGCAAGACCCCGCCAAACGTGGTCGCGACAAGCCGATGGTCCCTCACGGGAAAGACGGCAAGATCGGCCTGAAAACCGGCCTCCACCTTTCCCAATTTCGTCTCTCTGCCAACAGCGCGGGCCGCGTGGACCGTCACCCCCCTGAGGACTTCGTCTGATGGCAAATGATATAGGATCGCAGCCATCGTCATGGTCGTCAGCAGGGAAAGGCACGGGGCCGAACCAGGATTGAAATCCGTGGCAAAGGCAACCGGCGCTCCCTGCTTCAGGAGGCTTTTCACGGGAGGCGTCTTTTCCATCATGAGATACATGGCCGCGACGGGGAGAAGGACAGCCACCGTCCCGGCCTCCTTGAAGGCCGGAATGTCCTCTTCCCGTAAGTATTCAAGGTGCTCCGCGGAGGTTGCCCCAAGTTCCGCCGCCAGTCGTCCTCCCCCCAACGCCGTCAACTGGTCCGCGTGGATCTTAAGCTTGAGGCCTTTCTCCCTTGCGGCCTCAAGGATCTCACGGCTCGTCTCGATATCGTAAACGCCCTCCTCGCAGAAGACGTCACAGAACTCTGCCAAATTCCTTTCCGCAACGGCAGGCAGCATCTCATGGATCACCAGATCCACATATCCCCTTGGGTTCGTTTTGAATGCCTCCGGAATCGTATGAGCCCCAAGAAAAGTAGGAACGACGTCCACCACATGGTCCCTGTTAAGGGCCTGAATAACCTCCAAAAGACGCAATTCACCCTCCAAGGTGAGGCCATACCCGCTTTTCGCTTCCACCGTGGTTACGCCTTCCCGCAACATGGCATCCAGGCGGCGCATTCCCAGATCATACAGCTCATCGAACGAGGCTTCGCGGGTCATGCGGACGGTGGCATTGATCCCTCCGCCCGCCTGGAGGATTTCCAGGTAGGAGGCTCCCCGCACGCGCATATCGAACTCATTGGCGCGGCTTCCCGCGAAGACAAGGTGTGTATGGGCATCGATGAAACCGGGGAAAACCGTATCCTCGGACAGATCCTGAATATCCGCTTCGGAAAGGTCGAACTCAGGCGGCACGTCGTCCTGTTTGCCAACCCAGACGATTTCATCGCCTTTAATCAGGACAGCCGCTTTCGACAGGATCCCCAGTGGGTTTTCATCCTCTACGAATCTGTCAGAGAAGGTCACAAGCGTTCCTACGGGAGCCAAGGCTCGATCGATCTTCATCATCCGCCTCCGAGTGCAGTAGACGTGGTAGGGTTTATTGACTTTTAAACAATGGAATGCTATAAGTCAACACGTTCGCGGGCATAGCTCAGTTGGTAGAGCACAAGCTTCCCAAGCTTGGGGTCGCGGGTTCGAGTCCCGTTGCCCGCTCCATTCTTAATTTCCCTTTTTCAGGCCCTCCGCTAATTTCAGAATCGTCGTGGCATACGGTTGGCTGAGATTGTAATATTTTATGACGCGCAGGGCTTTTTTATGTGCCAAGGATTTTTTCCATCCGTGTTTTTTCAAATAATTAGAAACAGAGGCAGCGGCATCAGAAAGCGTATCCAGATCAACCCGGCCGTCACCATCCCAATCGACGCCGTAGGCCTCAAAGCTTGAAGGGATGAACTGAGGCATTCCGAACGCCCCCGCCCAAGAGCCCTTCAGCTGCAGAAGATCGACCTTTTTCTGCTTACTCAAACGAATCAGGCACAGGAGTTCTTTCAATCCCCACTTTTTTTTTCTATCGATCCTTTTCCTAAAACGACGGGCTTGGACGTTCTCGCCCGCCTTTGCGGCCTCTCTCACTACCTGTTTTCTGACCTTTTTATCCGAAAGGGAAGCCAGAGAGGCGTAAACCGAGAAGACCTGGTATTTTCCCCCGTTTTTCCCGAAAGAAGATTCCACCATGAGGATGGAAGCCACCACCTCTTTCGGCACCCCATAGACTTTTTCAATTTTCGTAAAGACCGTCTTGTGTTTCAAAAGGTATTTCTGTGCTTTCCGGATCGTCT
>CAZKUZ010000274.1:0-3034 GCA_964556045.1 uncultured Thermodesulfobacteriota bacterium
TGGGGCCGGATGGAATGGGCGGGAAGGCTCGCCTCCAGATCCTGGAGCAATCTCTCTTTTTCTTCGAGTTCCTTTTTAATCTTTTCTTGACCGGAAGATGGTGTATTCATAACCGCTCCTCGCGTCCTTTACCGACAGAAAGTTTTTCTCCATCAAGTTATTGACCTCGTCCGGGGTTCCCAGCTCCAAGGCCTCTTCCACCAGTTTCTTCGCCTCTTCCATCCTGACGGAACGAAGAACACGTTTGACCTCAGGAATGGACAGGGATTTCATGCTCAAATCCCGAATGCCGCAACCCAGGAGCAAAACGGCGTAGATGGGATCCCCCGCGATCTCCCCGCACACAGAGCAGGGTTTTCCCGCCGCGTTGCTGATATCGGCCACCCGCTTGATAAGCCAGAGAATCGCCGGGTTGTAGGGCCGGTAGAAGGCCGCCACCTTTTCGTTGTCCCGGTCCACCGCCAGGGTATACTGGACCAGGTCATTGGTCCCGATACTGAAGAAGTCGGTCTCCTTGATGAGCTTATCCGCCAAAATCGCGGCGGAGGGAACCTCAATCATGACACCCGTCTCGATGTCCTCGTCGTAGGGGATCCCTCGCAGCATCAATTCGTGCTTCACTTCCGCGAAAATCCCGTTGACCGCCCGGAGCTCCTCCAGGCTCGAAATCATGGGATACAACACGCGAATCTTCCAGAAGGCGCTGGCCCGTAGCAAAGCCCGCAACTGATCCTTGAACACATCCACTTCTTCAAGGGAGATACGAATCGAACGCCATCCGAGAAAAGGATTGACCTCTCGTTTGATCTTCTGGAAGGGAAGAAACTTGTCCCCGCCAAGGTCCAGGGTTCGAATCGTGGCCTCTTTCCCCTTCAAGGCTTCCGCTACGGTTCGATAGATCCTAAATTGCTCTTCCTCCGTCAGCAGCCGTTCACTCAGCAGAAAGGGAAGCTCCGTCCGGAAAAGACCGACACCCTCCGCCCCGTACTTGATGGCCACGCCCACGTCAGGGGCCTTCACGATGTTGGAATAGAGGTGGAAACGGACATTGTCCTTCGTCACCGAAGGCAGCTTCGATATCTTTTCAAGCTCCTTCCGGTACGCGGCATAGTCTTCCTGAATCTTCTTGTATTCCTTGACGACGGAGGGCTTGGGATTGATGAAAACCAGCCCCAGATTTCCATCCACGATGACCCGATCGTTGGTCCTCACGCGCCGCAGGATGTTCTCAACACCCACCACCGTGGGAACCCCCATGGACCTGGCCAGGATCGCGGCGTGGGAGGTCTCCCCCCCGACCTCCGTGACCATCCCCTTGATCTTCTTGGGATCGAAATGGATGGTATCCGACGGGGTCAATTCATGGGCGAAGACCACGCCCCGCTTGTTGAAGAGGACCTTGCGGGTATCCAACTGAAGGAGACGGTGGATAACGCGCTTCCCGATATCCTCGATATCCTTTCCCCTCTCCCTCAGGTAGTCGTCCTCGATGGTTTTGAATTTCTCCATGAAGGCCCGGATGCCCCGAAGGATGATGAACTCCGCGTTGAGCTTCTCCTCCTGAACCATTCGAGGAACATCATTCTGGAAGAAGGGATCGTCGATAATCATCAGATGGCTTCTAATGATCTCGGCCTCTTCATCGCCGATATCCCGGCGGATCCTGTGCTCGCTCTCCTCCAACTGCCGCTTGACCTCTTCGAGGGCCTCACGGTAACGAACAACCTCCTGATCGACCTCATCGTCCTTGAGCCGATAAGGAATAATCTCCGCCAGTTCGCTGATATAGATATCCGCTTTCCCGATGGCGATTCCTTCCGCCACGGGAAGCCCCTTGTACATATTCTCGGAGACACTGATCTTTCTTTCTTCTTTTTTCAAACGGTACGGTGCCATCACATCCTCAAAGTCTCGTCAAGATTTCCGGTCCGTTGCCGGTGATGACGATGGTATGCTCGAAATGCGCGGAACGTTTCCCGTCCGCGGTGACAACGGTCCAGCCGTCCTGAAGAACCTTGACCTGCCAAGTTCCCTCGTTCACCATGGGTTCGATGGCGAGGGCCATGCCCACCTCCAGCTCAGGACCCTGATGCGGCGGACCATAATTCGGGACCTGGGGATCTTCATGGAGTTGCCGTCCGATCCCGTGGCCCACGAAGTCCCTCACGACGGAAAACCCGGCGGCTTCCACGTGCTGCTGCACCGCGTGGGAGATGTCATACAGCCGATTCCCCGCCACGGCCTGGGAAATCCCCTTGTAGAGGGAGGCCTCCGTCACTTCCATGAGCCGCTTCGCCTCGGGATCGATTTTTCCGACGGCAAAGGTCCTCGCGGCGTCGCCGTAAAAGCCGTCCATCACGACTCCAAGGTCGATCCCGATGATGTCCCCTTCCTTCAAACGCCTGCCGCCAGGGATTCCATGCACCACCTCTTCGTTGATCGAGGCACAGATCGTCGCGGGAAAACCATGATACCCCTTAAAGGCCGGCTTTCCCCCCCGCTTTCTGATGAACTCCTCCGCCTTCGTATCGAGTTCCTTCGTTGTGACACCGGGACGAACCAGTTCACCAAGATAGTCCAAAAGTTCCGCCACTATCCGGTTTGGTTTCCGCATTCGGGCGACCTCATCATCTGATTTTATGAAAATCATCACAGTTCCTTAGGGCCGGCACCTACATTTTTTCTATCTTTTCAACCGCATCCTTGAAAAGGGGGGTGCAGGCCTCAAAATGTGAGACGACCTGTTTCAGGTCTTCTGCGATATCACTCAATCCCGCCTCTTCGCACAACTCCACCCATCTCTTGTGTTCCTTGACATGATCCAGGTTGTGTTCCAACAGGTGGGGCAACAGGTGCTTCAGCTTTTCTATCTTTTCACTCATAACTATCCCTCATTCACCTTTTTCAACACCGCGTAGTGTTTCATGAAATCCAGATCTTCAATCTCATAGCCGCTCAGCTCTTTTTCATCCCCAAGAATATCCATGACAACAATCTTCCCATCCTTTACCGTCACATGCGCAGCGTCTTCCAT
>CAZKUZ010000275.1:0-6190 GCA_964556045.1 uncultured Thermodesulfobacteriota bacterium
CCTGACCCTCGCTCCGGAAACGTCCTTCGGGCGCCTGGCCGAAGAGGGAAGGCTTCAGTTGCCCGAGGAGCGGGATATCCTCGAAATGATGGACATCCTTGAGGAAAAATCGGCGCGGGCCGGCTTGTTCCAATACGAGACGTCCAATTTTGCCAGGGAAGGATTCGCCTGCGCCCACAACCTGACTTACTGGCACCTGGAACCTTATGTAGGCATTGGCGTGGGAGCCGTTTCCTATTTTCGTATGCCTGATGAAATATGGGGAGGACACTGGGAGAATCCGTCAGGTTTTCCTGAATATATCAAGATGGTGAAAGAAAAAGAGTGGCAGTTTAAGAAAAGGAGGATTCTGACAAAGGCACAAGCCTTCGCTGAGACACTTTTGGTGGGGTTGCGGTTGACTCAAGGCATTTCAATGAAAGGGTTGCAAGAAGCTTTTGGGGGGGAGTGGATGCGTCAGGTATTGGGTAAGATAAGTTTTCTCATGGATGAGGGATGGCTTGAGACGAAGGATGGGGTGTTGCGGTTGAGTCCTCACGGAAGCCGACTGTTGGATACCCTTCTTGTGGAGATTATTTCTTCAGTGAATTAGCAGGTGGGCGTTGATAGAGAAGAACCGCGATGTTGTGTTGGGTGAGAGTTTCGGAAAAGACGTGCGTCCCATCGTTGCGTGCCACGAAATAGAGGTAGTTGGTTTTTGCCGGATAGAGGGCGGCGCGAATGGCGTCTTCGCCGGGGTTGCAGATTGGATCAGGGGGGAGCCCCTTGATTCGGTATGTGTTGTGGGGGGTTGGCCTCATTAAGTCTCTTTTTGTGAGCTTCCCTGTGTAGGAAGGAATGTCATAGATCACGGTCGGGTCGCTTTGGAGGCGCATCCCCTTTTTCAGCCGGTTGTGAAATACAGAGGAGATGATGGGCATTTCCCGTTTGAGGAGGGCTTCCTTTTCGATGATGGAGGCAAGGGTAATAACATCTCTGTTTGTCATGCCGAGCTCTTTGGCCCGTTCTTTTAGCTCCTTCGTATAGATTTCACAGAATCGTTTGAGCATCTTGGCGATAACTCTACGGGGTGGATAGTTCTTTGGAAAAAGATAGGTGTCTGGGAAAAGAACGCCTTCAAGGTTTGGAAAGACCTCATTGAGGCATGGAATCGTATGGGAGCTCATGGCAAGAGATCGAAACTGATGAGCGGAACAGATACTATGATCTTCCAGAATATTGGCGATGTCTTTAACGGTTAAACCCTCCGGAATCGTAATGGAATGAAGGATGACTTTTCCTGTCCGGAGAATTTTGAGGAGCTGGATAGGCGTGGTCTTGGGAGGTATGAGGTATTCACCATGTTGGATTTTGAGGGTTACTTTTTTGCAGCGTCCCAGTAAGAGAAAGAACCATTCGCTGGTAATCAGGTTCTTGCTCTTGAGTAGATGGGCCACCTTTCGGAAGCTAGATGCCCGATGTATTTCTATATATACGGGTCCGCCGGAAGAGGGGGTGTAAAGGAAGATGAGAAAATTGAATAGAAAGGCGAACAGTGCCGTAAGGGATACGATGGCGAAAATTGAGAAGAGACGCTTGAAGAACCTCATCGACCTACGTGGTTTTGATAATCGAGATAATTTTGCAGAATGATGACGGCCGAGAGCTGGTCGATGACCCTTTTCCTTTTATTTCTTCTGACATCCCCTTTGATAAGAACCTTCTCGGCGGATATGCTGCTTAACCGTTCGTCCCATGTTTCCACAGGAATTCCCGTAAGCTTTCTAATACCTTTTGCGAAATCCCCTACCTTCTGGGCCGTTTCGCTTAATGAACCATCCATGTTTTTTGGAAGGCCAATGACGACCTTTTCTATTTTTTCTTTTTCGATGATGCCTTTGATACATTCAATGTCTCGTTTCAGGCCCTTGCTCTGGAGTGTATCGTATTTCCCGGCGATGATTCCCATTTCATCGCTGATGGCGAGGCCGATACGTTTCGTGCCAAAATCGATTCCTAGATAACGCATACGGTTTTACCATAATAACCTGTGAGAGAAGTGTCAAGAAAGGGATGGGAAGTCTTTTCTCTTTTATTTCTTGATATTCTTTTTATATTTTGATACATTACGACCTGATCAAAAATATTTGAAGGGAACATAAAGGAATGCTGAATGCGCTGATAGGATTGTTTTCCAACGATTTAGCTATTGATCTCGGAACGGCTAATACGCTGGTATACGTGAAAGGAAAAGGGATTGTAAGTTCTGAACCCTCTGTCGTGGCGGTAAAGAGAGATGAGAAGGGGAATAAAAAGGTTTTGGCCGTGGGGGCGGAGGCGAAGAAGATGCTGGGAAGGACCCCCGGGAACATCGAGGCGATTCGTCCCATGAAGAACGGGGTCATCGCGGATTTCGAGATAACGGAAGAAATGCTTTACCACTTCATCGTCAAGGCCCACAACCGAAAATCGTTCGTCCGCCCGAGGATCGTGATTTGTGTCCCTTCCGGGATCACGCCCGTGGAACGGAGGGCCGTCCGGGAATCTGCCATCTCGGCAGGAGCCCGGGAAGTCTATCTGATCGAAGAACCGATGGCGGCGGCCATCGGCGCGAATCTCCCTATCACCGAGGCCTCGGGAAACATGATCGTGGATATCGGGGGCGGGACGACGGAGGTGGCGGTCATCTCCCTGTCCGGAATCGTCTACTCGAGCTCCGTCCGCGTCGCGGGCGACAAGATGGATGAGGCCATTGTTCAGTACGTGAAGCGGCATTACAATCTACTCATCGGAGAGAGGTCCGCGGAGTTGATCAAGATCATGATCGGTTCGGCATATCCCAGCAAGGAAGCCAAGGTGCTCGAGGTCAAGGGCCGGGACCTGGTGACGGGAATCCCGAAAACAATCGAAATCAACTCCGAAGAGATACGGGAATCCATTTCCGAACCCATTAATGCCATTATCGAGACCATCCGTATCGCCCTGGAGAAGACCCCTCCTGAATTGGCCGCGGACATCGTGGATAAAGGAATTGTGTTGAGCGGCGGCGGGGCACTTCTGAAGGACCTCGATCTCTTGGTTCGGGAAGTGACGAATCTGCCGGTAACGGTTGCCGAGGACCCCCTGACCACAGTCGTGGTGGGGTCGGGTCGCGTTCTGGATGACATCAACTTACTGAGGTTAACCGCCTCCAGTCTGTAGGAAGGATGATATCTCGTCCTCGACACACGAATCGTAAGAGATTGTTCAGGTTCCTGGTTTTTGTTGTCCTCGTTCTGCTTACAAGCCTCTTGTTCCTGTCTAAAAGGGGAACGCACACCTTTTTCGTCGATCACGTCTTGATGAACATCGCTTTTCCGTTTCAAAAGGTGGTTACGGTGACAACGGACAAAGCCGGTAAAATTTTTGACCAGTACTTGAATCTCGTCAATACCAAAAAAAAGAATGAAGCGCTGAAGAAGATGGTGAATGAGCTCAAGGCCCAGACGGTGCGCCTGGAGGAGCTGGAGAGAGAAAATCGAAGGCTTCGCGAACTCCTTGATTTCAAACAGGATATAGCGCCTCCCATGCTCCCGGCGGAAATCATTGCAACCTCTCCAACCCCCTGGATGGATACGGTAGTCGTGGATAAGGGAACAAAGGACGGGGTTCGGCAGGGGATGCCTGTTGTCAGCGAGAAGGGTGTCGTGGGATATGTCCTGAAAACCACACGCTTTGTCTCCACGGTGATGTTCGCCACCCATTATAACTGCCGGATCGATGCGATTGTCCAGAGGACGAGGAGCCATGGTGTGGTCGGGGGATTGCTTGAGGGGCATTGCCGTCTCTTTAATGTCTTGAGAACGGAGGATATCACCGAGGGGGATTTGGTGGTCACCTCGGGTTTTGGAGACCGTTTTCCGAGAGGCTTATTAATCGGTGTTATCAGTAAGGTTAAGAGGAAACGTTTCGGCCTTTTCCAGGAGGCGGAAATTGTTCCAAGCGTGGATTTCAGTAAACTGGAAGAGGTCTTTATCCTCCTTAAGCCGCAAACCCCCATCGCAGCCTTGGAGAAGTCACACCATGAATAAGGGGAGGAGGGCGACGGTCCAAAAGAGGTCTGTTCTCCTTATCGGGGGGTTGTTTGTTTTCATCTCTGTGCTTATCGCCCGGTTTATTTCGAACGCCCGTATGGAGCCGGATATGGCCTTGATTCTCACAATCTACTGCGCCCTCTACCTGGAAGGACGCGTGGGAGTTCTTTTGCCCCTTTTTGCCGGCGCTTACGTGGGCTCTTTCTCCGTCTTTCCCGTGGAATTCATGATTTTGTACCCGGCCCTTTATTTCAGTATTCGATTTGTCACGTCCTTTTTCCAGCTAAGATTCGTTGGCTATCCCATGTTCCTGGCCTTTACCCTCGAGTTCGTCGTCGGGGCCATCTACGCGTTGGGGATTTTTCTGAAACAACCGGAGGTGTTTTCGTTGGAAGTTGTTTCCAAGATCATCGCCACCCAGGCGTTTTTGACTTCACTGTTCCTGCCGCCGATCTTCCTGGTATTTGAGCGGTTTTCAAAAGGTCCTTCTTCCCTGTTTAGACGCGCTACCCAATGACATCACCCCGGGAAGGCCATCCCAGGTTCTTAAAGACCTTCATTCCAATCCTGTTTGTGGTACTCGCCTTTTTGGGAATCGTGGTACGCCTGTGGTATCTGCAGGTTTTTCAGTATGAAAAGTACCGACAACTTTCCATCAGCAACCGGATCCGCTTGAAGACGATCCCCGCGACCCGCGGGATGATCTTCGACAGGGACGGGAACCTCCTGGTGGACAATCATCCCTCTTTTTGTGCCGCCATTGTCCCGGAAGACGTTAAGGATTCAAGGGCCCTTTACAGGTTTCTGGGGTATGTCCTGAAGATGAATAAGAAGGAGATCCGAAAGCGCCTCAAGAGGAGGGCCTACTACGCCTCGTTTCAGCCAAGAGTCATTAAGGAAAACTGTAACACGGTGGAAGTGGCGCGTCTACAGGCCCATCTTTCGGAATTCCCCGGTCTCGAAATCCTGATACGTCCGAGGCGTCATTATCTTCACGGAACCCTTGCCTCCCATTTGTTGGGCTATATCGGTGAAATCAGCCAGAAGGAGCTGAACAGGAGGAAGAAAGAGGGCTACCAGCCGGGGGATTATATCGGGAAGTACGGGATAGAGCGGACTTTTGAGAAAGAGCTGAGGGGAAAGAAGGGGGGGTATCAGGTCGAGGTTGACGCGAACGGCCGGGAAATCAAGGTCTTGAGAAAGGTCGAACCGGTCCCAGGTCATAATATCTATTTGACGATTTCCCTGCCTCTCCAACGGGAACTCGAAAAGCTCATGCAAGGAAAGTCCGGTGGGGCGGTCGTCGTCGATCCCAACACGGGCGAGGTTCTTGCCATGGTTAGCCACCCTAATTTCGACCCCAATCTCCTGGCGACCCGGATGACCTCGAAGCAGTGGAAGGCCTTTGTCTCCGACCCCACCCATCCCCTCTTGGATCGAACCATCCAGGGAACCTATCCTCCAGGCTCGACTTTCAAGATTGTAACGGCGGCGGCTGGACTTCAAGAAGGGGTCATAGCCTCCGATACCCTGTTGTTCTGTCCAGGTTATCTCAGGTTCGGGCGGCGGAGTTATCGATGCTGGAAGAAGTCCGGCCATGGATGGATCAACATTCACCAGGCGATTGTAGGGTCCTGCGACGTTTTTTTCTATCAGGTTGGCCTGAAACTGGGGATCAACCGTCTGGCGTTTTACGCCAAGGCCTTCGGGCTGGGGCGTAAAACCGGGATCGCCCTCCCCCATGAAAAGGCGGGCCTGATCCCCGACTCCTTATGGAAGAGGAAGCGTTTCCATGAGCCCTGGTACGAAGGAGAAACCTTGTCCGTCGCGATAGGTCAGGGATACGTCCTGACGACACCCCTTCAGATGGCGATGCTGATGGGGGCAGTTGCGGATGGAGGAATCCTGAGGCGTCCCTTGATCGTCAAGGAGATAAGGGATATCGACGGAAAGATCGTCAGATCGAGGAAACCCCAGGTGGTATCCAAATTGCCGGTGTCGAGAGAGGTCCTTGAAATCGTTAAGTCGGGGCTGTGGGGGGTGGTCAACGAGCGGCACGGGACGGCGCACCGCGCGAAACTGGAAGGGATCAATGTAAGCGGGAAGACAGGGACGGCGCAGGTCGTTCGGATTGAGAG
>CAZKUZ010000276.1:0-2373 GCA_964556045.1 uncultured Thermodesulfobacteriota bacterium
TCCGGGAAGAGACGGAAACGGATCTCTTCGGGGAACAGGCCGTTTTGTGCGGCGGCATCAGCGCCTTGATGACCACGGCCTTTGAAACGCTCGTGGAAGCGGGATACGCCCCGGAGATGGCCTACTTCGAGTGCATCCACGAAATGAAACTCATCGTGGATCTCATCTACGAGGGAGGCATCTCCGACATGCGCTACTCGGTCAGCAACACCGCCCAGTACGGCGATTTGACACGGGGGCCCCGCGTCATCGACGAGCACGTCCGTGAAACCATGTGGGAAATCCTTTCGGATATCCAGTCCGGGGAGTTTGCCAAGGAGTGGATCCTGGAGAACCAGGCGGGCCGGCCCGTGTTCAACGCCCTGACCCGTGAGGCGGAAAACCACATGGTGGAAGAGGTGGGCGCGAAACTTCGGGGCATGATGAAATGGCTCACCAAGGAAAAAATCATCGACAAAAAGAAGAACTGACCGTTTGATGAGAACGACGGAAGCCGATAAATTCGCGAGGGAAGGCCGGACGGTTCTGGGTATCGGGGTCGTGTTCCTCCTGTTCAGTCTTACCCAGCATTGGTGGATCACGTCGGGGATCTTTGCGGTCTTCCTCGCTTTCAGCCTCTACTTCTTTCGGAATCCCCAGAGGGTTCCCAAGGGGGAGGAGCGCGACGTTCTCTCTCCCGCGGACGGCAAGGTGATTCAAAACGAAATCGTCTATGACGATCGTTATCTCAAAAAACGGTGCCGGAAGATCGGCATCTTCATGTCCCTATTTGATGTTCACGTCAATCGGACACCCGTGACGGGTACCGTAGAGGCCATCGAATACCATCCGGGCAAGTTCGTTTCGGCCAATTTGGACAAGGCCTCCGAGGACAACGAGCAAAACGCCTTGATTATTAAGGAAAAAAGTGGTATACGAATTTGCGTAGTTCAAATTGCGGGACTGATCGCGAGAAGAATCGTTTGTTACCCCATCGTTGGGAGCCAGATCGAGCGGGGAACCATTTTCGGAATGATAAAATTCGGTTCACGTCTGGATGTCTATCTTCCTGAAGACAGCACGGTTCACGTCCAGCGGGGTGAAAAGGTTCACGCCGGAGAGACGATCATTGCGACCTTACCCGGGGAGGCGGAAAAATGAAAAAAGGAATTTACCTTTTACCCAACCTATTGACCTCAGGAAGCATGTTCCTGGGGTTTTACGCCATCCTGCACGCCTTTCAAGGCGATTTTACCCGGGCGGCCATCGCGATCTTGATGGCTTCCATCCTTGACGGCCTGGACGGCCGAGTCGCCAGGCTGACGCGGACGGAAAGCCGTTTCGGTGTTGAATACGACTCCCTGGCGGACCTCATCTCCTTCGGGGTGGCTCCCGCGGTTCTGGCCTATACCTGGGCCCTGAAGCCGTTCGGGCGTTTCGGTTGGCTGGCGGCTTTTCTCTTTCTCGCCTGCGGGGCGTTGCGCCTGGCACGCTTCAACGTTCAGGTCAACACCGTGGAGTCTTCCCATTTCGTGGGCCTGCCCATCCCGGCGGCTGCGGGGATGATCGCAACCCTGGTTCTCTTTATCCACCGCTTGAACATCGTTCTCGTCAACCGTTCCCTTATCATTCTCCTGCTGGTTTACATCTTGGCGTTCCTCATGGTCAGCTCCATCCGGTTCTACTCGTTCAAAAAATTCGACCTCATACGCCGTAAACCATTCAGCACCCTTGTCTTGATGGTCCTGGGTTTCGTGGTCGTGGTTTCCGAGCCGGAGATCATGCTGTTCGCGATTTTTTGCTTGTATATTTTTTCCGGACCTGCTATATATCTGCACAAGGTATTGACGGGCAGGAAGGTCGAAGAGGAGGAAGTCGCCGAAGAGTTTTTGATCTGACGGCCCGACATATTCCCCGGTAGCTCAGTTGGCAGAGCGGGTGGCTGTTAACCACCTTGTCGCTGGTTCGAGTCCGGCCCGGGGAGCCAGACAAATAAAGCCCCCGATCTAGGGGGCTTTTTATTTTCCCCGGAGCCGGCGAGAACCGTAACCGTTTCTTTCGTTACCCATTTCGCGTCAAACGTGAAATGGGTAATATCGTTGAAGACTGTGGCGGTTATGGGTTCAGCACAGGTCCTTGTAGAATTCCGGACGGCGGTCTTGGAAGAGGTGATTTTTCCCCGTGAGGTTTTTGTCTCTCGCCTTTTCGATGTCGATGTCCGTGATGTAGAGGACCTCTTCGTCCGGGCGGGCGCGGTGGAGGATGGACCCGTCCGGGGCGGTGACCTGGCTCCGGCCGGTGAAGGTGAGTTCCCCGTGGGGGCGCTTTTCGGTTCCGATGCGATTGGCCGTGACGGCGAAGACGCGGTTTTCGAGGCACCGCGTGGTCATGGCC
>CAZKUZ010000277.1:0-4847 GCA_964556045.1 uncultured Thermodesulfobacteriota bacterium
CCGCCTTTGGTATCCTCTATAACCTCAAAGAGCGTTTCACGGACATTTTCCGGCAGGCGCTCAAGATCCCCGATCGCCTTGAGCCTGATCTCGTTTTTCAAAAGGTTGTCGCGCTCCTTTATGAGATAGTTCCTGAGAAGCCGCATCAACGCGTTGACCTCCGAGGCGGGACGACGCCAGTTCTCCACGGAAAAGGCGTACAGTGTAAGGTATTGAATCCCCATCTCGCGGCAAGCCTCCACCACGTCCCGAACGGCATCGATCCCCTTCTCGTGCCCCTTGATCCGGCTCAAGAGTTTCTTTCTCGCCCATCGCCCATTCCCATCCATGATAATGGCGATGTGTCTCGGAAGTTTGGCGGGATCGACCCTCGAGAGAAGCCCGTCAGCTTCCGGTTCCTTTTTGCTTTCTTCGCACATAACAAATTCTTCCTTTAAAGTTTTTTACCACAATTATCTTGACAGATAAAGGGGAATGGGTTATAAATAACTCATCAACGCGGGGTGGAGCAGTTCGGTAGCTCGTTGGGCTCATAACCCAAAGGTCGCAGGTTCAAATCCTGCCCCCGCTACCATTTTTTATGAGAGAGAGTCGCTCACGGTTCCAAACAGTCACATATATCCTTTCCTCAAAAACCTTTTCGAATTCCGAAAACACCTATCTTCGTTCCCTCTCGAGGACCGGCCGATAATATCCCAAACCAAGAAGTGGAGAGCTTCATGAATCATCTTTTCGCGAAAACTTCCAGGAAATTCCTTTACGCCCTCGTCGCGTCGTTCGTCGGGCTGGCCGTCCTTTTTGACGTGTCCACGGCCGCCGCCAAGACGAAAAACGCGAATACCGGACAAATTCTCATTAAAAAGACCGTCAAAAGATACAAGGGCGATTTCTCCGGAATGAAAAAGCGCGGCTACATCCGCGTCCTCGTTTCCTACAGCAAAACGAATTTTTTCATCGAAAAGGGGAGGATCTACGGGCTTGAATACGAGCTCCTCAAGCAATACGAAGCTTACATCAACAAACGGATCAAGAAGAGGACGAAGAAGATCAAGCTCATCTTTCTGCCCGTTCACTTCTCCAGCCTGATCCCCTACGTCAAAAACGGCCTGGGAGATATCGCCGCCGCCGGGCTGACCATCACGCCCCAGCGCAAAAAGATGGTCACCTTTACCTACCCCTACCTGAACAACATCAACGAAATCCTCGTTACAAACAAAAATGTCAAAGGGATCAAAAGTATCTACGATCTGTCGGGAAAAACCATTTACGTTCGCCAAAAAAGCAGCTATATCTCCCACCTGTGGAACATCAACGGAAGGCTTAAATCGAAGCACAAAAAACCCGTGAAAATCAAGGTGTTACCCGAGGTGATCGGCACGGAAGACATCCTTGAAATGGTCAACGCCGGGGCCCTGAAATACACGGTGGCCGACAGCCACATCGCGGCCCTTTGGGCGAAGGTCCTCCCCAATATCAAGGTTCACAAGAATATCGTAATTCACAAAGGGGGAAAAATCGCGTGGGCCATCCGGAAAAACAATCCCCAGTTGCTCAAGAGCCTGAACGCGTTCATCAAAAGGAACAAAAAAGGAACGACAATGGGTAATATTCTCTTTACCCGCTACTACAAGAACACGAAATGGATCAAGAACCCCATCTCCCCCAAGGAACGGAAGAAACTCGCGTTCTACAGAAAACTGTTCGAGAAATACGGGAAGCGCTACAACTTCACCTGGTACATGATCGCGGCCCAGGCCTACCAGGAATCCCAGCTCAACCCAAATAAAAAAAGTCCATCGGGGGCGATCGGCATCATGCAGGTCCTTCCCAGAACGGCCTCGGATAAAAATGTCAACATCAAAAATGTCAGGAACGTCGAAAACAACATCCACGCAGGCGTTAAGTATCTGGACTACCTGAGAAAAACCTACTTTTCGGACAAGAAGATCAGCCCGTTGGACCGGGTCTTCTTCTCCTGGGCCGCCTACAACGCGGGACCGAACAAGATCAACCGCCTCCGCGCCTTAGCCAAGAAAAGGGGGTTGAACCCCAATCGATGGTTCTACAACGTGGAGGAAATCGCGAACGAGAAGATCGGCCGGGAAACGGTGGAGTACGTTTCCAACATCACGAAATACTACATCGCCTATAAACTCTATTACGAAAAACTCGAAAAGAGAGAAGCCATCAAAAAAACCCTCGAAAAGAGACGGAAATAGCCGGCTTGCCCGGGCAGGCATCGCGTAAAACATGAGTATGGGTAAAGGTAAGATCCGGTCTTTTTTTCTCCCTGATTTTACTTTGAAATATCTACTCCGGCTTCTCGTTATCGCGGGTATCGCCGTCGTCTTCTTTTCAAAGATCTGCATTCCCATTCGAATCGAAGGAATCAGCATGGAACCCACCTACCACAACGGAAGTTTCAATTTTTGCTGTCGAATCCCCTATTTCTTTCATCCCCCAAAAATCGGGGACGTGGTGATGATCCGCATGTCGGGAACCCGCGTCATGTACATGAAGCGGGTGGTCGCCCTGGCCGGCGACGAAGTTTCCTTCCAGGACGGATACCTCTACGTCAACAGCCAGCTCAGGCCCGAAACCTACGTCTTTACCGAATGCGACTGGAACCTCCCGCCCCGGAAGGTCAAACCCGGGCACGTATACGTGGTGGGAGACAACCGGAAAATGCCCATTGAAAACCAGGTCTTCGGCCAGGTGCCTGTTTCCAGGATCGTGGGGAAGGTTCTATGGTAGGACGTAAAACCCTCATCTACTTCGTCTTGGTTCTCGCCATTGCCGGCGCGGCCTATTTCTGGCTGCACCGCGGAAAAAACGACCGCCAGGTGATCAGGGAAAACCTGCGCGCCTTGGGAAGCGTAATTTCCATTGCTGCGGAGGATACCCGCAAGCCCCTCCTCGCGAAAGCCCAGGAAGTCAAGAAACTGCTCGGAAATCCGTGCAAGCTCTCCATCGACGAGGACGGGCTCTTGGGATCTTACACCCCTCCCGAGATCGCCAGCCTCATCGTGAGGTTCCAGGCCCAAGTCGCGGAGGCACAGCTGTCATTCCACGACATCAAGATCGGGTTCCCCGAGAAAGGGATCGCCACGATCACCTGCACGGGACGGCTTCAAGGGATCACACGGGCCCGCGAAAGCCTGGACGAATTCCGGGAGCTCCAGATAGAGGCCGAAAAGATCAAGGGGAACTGGAAGTTCGTGGACTTCCAGACCATCGAGGCCCTGGAAAAATAACGAAACCTGTCACGCCTCGAAAGTCATGCCTTTGAAAACGGGCAATTCGCTCTTCCCGACGGCGGAGGCCATCTCAAGGACATAGTCAGGGCGCCTTTCCCCCTTCCAGCGGGGATAGCCTCCCCTCCAGACATAGTTCAAAAGGGCGTGGAACCCCTCAAACGAGAAGAGATACTCCCCGATCCCCACCCTTCGCTCCTTTACCATGACCCGCACAGGGATCCCCACCCTGCGGCCGAAATTCTCCACGACCTCCTCCACGACCCGCCGCGTCTTAAAGCCCTCCGGATCCTGCTTGAACGCCTCCATCCGCGAAGGAAAGGGAAAAAGCTTGTAGATCTCCCCGATGAACCCCGTGAGACGCGTTCCGGCGATGGCCCCGTGAAGGTCCCCGATCACCCGATAGTCGAGATCGTACCCGGGAAGTTCGTACTCCGCCGGTTCGCCCCCATCGCCCCTGGACATCTCCTCGATCATTCCGCAAAAGTCGTCGGCGAAAAAGAAGTAGTGTTCCAGGAGCAAAAGGTCCGATTCAATGTTGAAAAAGCCGAAGGCGATCGTCCCGTGACTCAAGCTCTCGAAGGCAAGTGGCATTTCGTTCCCCTTTTGGAATTCCCTTTTAATTCTCAGGGTCGCACAATCCCTCCCCAATTTCAAGGAACCACAGGCAAAAACCATACCCAATTCCATTGACTTTAACCAATGCTTGATATATTCTCTGAAAAGTGGAGGTTACGTTTACAAGAAGATGAAGTATGTCGTGCTCGTCGGGGATGGGATGGCAGATGAAACCATTCAGGAACTCGGGGGGAAAACACCCCTGGAATACGCCGAAACCCCGCAGATTGATAAAATTGCCTCTTTAGGAGTCGTCGGAGAAATCAAAACCGTCCCGGAAGGGTTTCCGCCGGGAAGCGATGTGGCCAATCTCACCTTGATGGGATACGACCCCACAACCTACTACACGGGCCGCGCCCCGTTGGAAGCGGCCAGCATGGGCCTTGAACTGGACCCCGAAGACGTCGCCTATCGCTGCAACCTCGTTACCCTGGAAGTCCTGGGACAGAATATCTACATGCGGGATTTCACGGCGGGACACATCTCTTCCGAGGAGGCGAGAAGCCTCATCGAGGGCCTCAACGAGGCCATTTCCGATGACGAAATACGCTTCTATCCCGGGGTAAGCTATCGGCACCTCATGGTGTGGAAGTCGGGAGGCGCCGACGTGGAGCTGACGCCCCCCCATGACATCCTCGAGCAGAGTATCGCCGACTATATGCCACGCGGGGCCGATTCCGAGAAGATCATCCGCTGGATGACATCCGCCCAGATCTTTCTGAAGAACCACCCCATCAACCAGAAACGGATGGAGGAAGGGAAAAACCCCGCCAACTCCATCTGGCTGTGGGGACAGGGCAAGAAACCCGCCCTCCCAACCTTCAGGGAGCTCTACGACATCACGGGAGGCGTGGTTTCCGCGGTGGACCTGATCAAGGGCATCGGGATCCTCGCCGGCCTGGAGGCCCCGCACGTGGAGGGAGCCACGGGATACCTGGACACGAACTACGCGGGAAAGGTCGCCGCCGCCCTGGA
>CAZKUZ010000278.1:0-4895 GCA_964556045.1 uncultured Thermodesulfobacteriota bacterium
TCTTCCTCTATGGTGACGAAAACGACGGGAAATCTTCCCAGGTTGTGGGCCTGCAGAAAATCGATCAGGGCTTGGTGGGCTTGAGGCGGATGGCCGCACGCCAGTATTTTCGGGGGACCATACATGGGGGTATCCGACGCGCCGATTTCCTTGAAGGTGTTGTCAGAGGTCATATCAAGGGTTGATGTTCGAAAAGTAACGTTTGTGAAGGTGTTAAGCCATGAATTCTCATTCTTATCCGTCCAGTGGGTGAATCCTGTCCAAACTAATAGCAAAGGGGAATAGGGATTACAACGTTTTTGCCGTTTTGATTAACGCCTCGGTTTGCAGGGCGATTTCCAGTTCTTCATTCGTGGGGATGACGAGAACACTCACGGAACTGTCGTTCCCATGGATCTCCGTGATCCCCCTGATCTTCGCTTCATTCTTTTCCCGATCGAGGGAGATACCCAGGCGGGTGAGCCCTTCACAGGCGTGCCACCGGATGTAGGGGCTGTTTTCCCCCACGCCGGCGGTGAAAACGAGGGCGTCCACCCGGCCGAGCACGGCGAGGTACGCCCCGATGTATTTCTTGATGCGATAGGTATAGAGGGAAAGGGCCAGTGCGGCGTCGGAGTCTCCCCCCTCATTTTTTTTCAGGATGTCCCGCAGGTCGCTGCTGCCGGCCAGGCCGAGGAGGCCGCTTTTCTTGTTCAAGACCGTATCGATTTCATCCATGGACATTCCCAGTCCGTTTGCCATGTAAAAGATGACGGCGGGATCGATGTCTCCGCTCCGGGTCCCCATGACCAGTCCGGGAAGGGGGCTGAAGCCCATGCTGGTATCGATGGATTTCCCGTTTCGAATGGCGGTGATGCTCGCGCCGTTTCCCAGGTGGGCCGTGATGAGATTTGTTTCACCGAGGGGTTTTCCGAGATATTCGGCGGCCATCCGGGCCACATACCGGTGGGAGGTGCCGTGGAATCCATAGACCCGGACACCGTGTTCCGTGTAGAAGCTGTTCGGGATGGCATAGCGGTAGGCCTTCGGCGGCATGGTCTGGTGGAACGCGGTGTCGAACACGGCCACCTGCCTGGCCTGGGGAAAGATTTTCATGGCGACCTCGATTCCCTCCAGGTTGGGGGGATTGTGGAGGGGGGCGAGGGGGATGAGTCGCCGGATGGTTTCCAGAACTTCTTCATTGATGAGGGTCGTGGCGCTGAAGTGTTCCCCGCCGTGGACGACCCGATGCCCCACGGCGTCGACCTCTGAGGTGTGGGTGATGGCTCCATGCTCCGGATCGACGAGAAGATCGGCGATGATGCGGAGGCCCTCTTCGTGATTGGGAACGGAAGTTTTCTTTGGCACTTCCCGTTCTTCTCCCCCGTTATAGCGGCGGTGAACCACGCGGCCGTTCTCCAGGCCGATTCGCTCGATAAGGCCGCTGGTCATGACCTCTTTGCGGGTCATATCAAAGAGCTGGTATTTGATGGAAGAACTGCCGGAGTTGATGACAAGGATTTTCAATCTCTTTCCTTTCCTGATTTTAATTGTGCTGTGCCTGGATCGCCGTGATGGCCACGGTGTTGATGATATCCTCCACGGTGCAGCCGCGACTGAGGTCGTTGACCGGCTTGTTGAGGCCCTGGAGGACGGGGCCGATGGCGATGGCACCGGTTTCCCTCTGGACGGCCTTGTAGGTATTGTTCCCGGTATTGAGGTCGGGGAAGATGAGGACCGTGGCCTGACCCGCCACCTTGGACCCGGGCATCTTGGAGCGTCCCACCTTCTCGTCCACGGCGGCATCGTACTGGATGGGGCCTTCGATGAGGAGATCGGGCCGGCGCTGTTGAGCGATCTGCGTTGCCTTGCGGACCCGTTCCACCTCTTCCCCTGAACCGGAGGTGCCGGAGGAGTAGGACAAGAGGGCGATGCGGGGAAAGATCCCAAAGGCCTTGGCGGTTTCGGCGGAGGTGATGGCGATCTCGGCGAGCTCTTCGGCCGTGGGCTTGGGCACGACCGCGCAGTCCCCATAGATGAGAACCCGGTCCTCGAGACACATGAAAAAGACGGAGGAAACCACCGAAATGCCCGGTTTCGTCTTGACGATCTGGAAGGCGGGGCGGATGGTGTGGGCGGTTGTATGGAGCGCTCCGGAAACCATCCCGTCGGCGTCTTCCTTGTAGACCATCATGGTGGCGAAGTAGGAAATGTCGTGCATGGTCTCCATGGCGAGTTCTTCGGTCAGCCCCTTGTGTTTTCGAAGCTCGTACAGGGTTGCCGCATAGTCTTCCAACTTGGGATGCGTGGCGGGGTTGATCAGGGTGACTTTCTTCAAGTCGATGGAGAGCCCCATCTGGTTGATGAGTGACGTGACCTCCTCCGCATTTCCCAAGAGGATGATGTCGGCGATCTCTTTCTCCGTGATAATTTCCGTCGCCTTCAAGATCCGCGGATCAGAGCTTTCCGGCAAGACAATTCGCTTTCTGTCGGAGCGGGCCCACTGGGTGAGATTGTAAAGGAAACGCTTGGGAGGGATACCTCGGGATTGAATCCGCCCCAGATGTTCGAGGATAGCCTCCATATCGATGTGTTCCTCGAACAGTTTCAGGCTGGTTTCGATCTTGTTGAGATTGTCCGGGGTGATGTGGGAGTGGATGTTGTTGAGCCGCGTGACGGTTTCATAGGTTTCCGTTTCCACGGCGAGGATGGGCAACACGCTGGGAAGACCGTCCAGGAGCTGCCTGACGGTGGGGGCGGGTTTTTCCCCCGTGGCCAGGATGAGACCCGCGATGGGAGGGTAGTTCGTCGATTGTTGGGCCTGAAGGGCGCTCAAGATGATTTCTCCCCGGTCTCCCGGGGTCACCAGGAGGGCGTGGGGTTTCAGACGGGCGAGGTAGTTCTGCATCTGCATGGCGATAACCATGAAGTGATGGGCCAGCCGGTCCATCTTGTCGCTTCCGTAAAGGATCTCCGCGTCCAACTGGTCGGCGATTTCCCCAATGGTGGGACTTGCGAGAAGGGTATTGTCGGGGACGACGGAGATGGTGACGTCTTCTTCGCGGAAGGCCTGTTCGAGGGACTCTTCGGTTTTTTTGAGGGCTTCTTGGCGAACCCTGTTTGCGACGATGGCCACGACGGGGCATCCCTTCGCCTTGAAGACCTCCAGGGCGGTATTGAACGCGGCGATCAGTTCGTTCAGGGAGGTATGGAAGGCGTTTCCCAGGATCAGCACGTGGGCGTCGAGGCTTCGGGCCACTTCCACGTTCAGGTTAAACTCCACGGGCTCCAGGCCGTAATCGGAGCCGAGACAGAGAACGAAATCGTATTTTCCCTCCAAGCCCCGGTACTTTTGAATAACGGTATTGAGAAGGTCGTCGTAACGCTTGTCGGCCAGGAGTTGATTGGCCTCTTGAACCGTCAAGGCATAGGTGTCTTCGTAGGCGATGTCTAATTGAAAGTGGGTGAGGAGCAGGTCGATGCTTTTGTCTCGTTTCGAAGGCTCCCGGGCCTGGATCACAGGGCAGAAAACCCCAATTCGGCGCGTCGTTCGGGAGATGGTTTCGAGAATGCCGAGGGCAACGAGAGACTTCCCGCAATGGGGCTCCGTGGTCGTGAGATAGAGTGAGCGCATAGCCTTGATCTTCCTCCGTTTTCAGTCCATACTTTTAATGAACGGGTGATTCTGCTTCATGAATGGGCCATGAATGGCGCATGAAATTTCCTTGACACACCGTTTATTTCATTGTTTAATTCCATTAAAACAGTACCATAATCGGGCGCGGCATGTCAAAATCAAGTAATAGTGTGTAAAGTAAATTTATGAGAAATTGTTTCAGGCTCTCGGTTGACTCAAAGGTAAAATGTTTTTATGAATAGGGTTGGGAAAAGGCACTGAAAAAATTAACGTATTAAACAGAAGGGGGTGTATCATGGGGAAGATGCTTTGGAAACCGTCTGAAGAGAGGGTCAAGCAGACAAATATGTACCGTTTCCTTCAGACGGTGAATGAGAAATTCGGAAAAAACTTCACGGATTATCCTTCCCTTTACGACTGGTCGGTGGAAAACATCCCAGATTTCTGGGCTACCACGTGGGACTTTGTCGATATAAAGGCTGAGGCACCCTACGATGACGTTGTGGTGGATCTGGACAAGATGCCCGGGGCCAAATGGTTTCCAGGCGCCCGCCTCAACTTTGCGGAGAATCTCCTCCGTTTCCGGGATGATCAGACGGCCATCGTCTTCGTTGGGGAAGGTCAGGAGCCGGTTCGGACGACGTATCGCGAGCTCTACGACAAGGTGTCCCGGCTGGCCAAATCTCTGCGGGCGCTGGGAGTCAAGCCGAAAGACCGGGTCGTCGGGTTCATGCCCAACATGACGGAAACCATGATCGCCATGTTGGCGGCGACGAGCCTTGGGGCGACGTGGTCGTCCTGCTCTCCCGATTTTGGGATCAAGGGGGTGATGGACCGATTCGGCCAGATCGAACCAAAGGTCATCTTTACCGCGGATGGCTACTACTACAACGGGAAACAGTTCGATTCCCTGGAGCGGATTTCCAACGTGGTGAAGCAGCTTCCCTCGCTGGAAAAGATCGTGGTCGTTTCCTATACACGCCAGAAACCGGATATCAGTTTTCTTCCCAACGCGGAGCATTTCGAGGACTTCCTCGCCGAGGAGGCGGGGGAGATCGAGTTCGAGTATCTGCCTTTCGATCATCCCGTTTACATCATGTATTCGTCGGGGACCACGGGCCTACCCAAGTGCATGGTTCAAGGCCCCGGCGTCTTGCTGAATCACAAGAAAGAGTTGGTCCTCCATACCGATCTGAAACGGGAGGATACCATCTTCTATTTCACCACCTGCGGATGGATGATGTGGAACTGGCTGACCAGCGCCCTGAGCGTGGGGGCC
>CAZKUZ010000279.1:0-2112 GCA_964556045.1 uncultured Thermodesulfobacteriota bacterium
ACTTCATGTTGTCCCGCAGGTAATCAAACCCGAACTCGTTGTTGGTGCCGTAGGTAATATCCGCCCCGTAGGCCGCTTTCCGCTGTTCATCCGAAAGCTCATGGGTCACCACGCCCACGGTGAATCCGAGGAATTTGTAGATGGCTCCCATCCATTCCGCGTCACGTTTAGCCAGGTAGTCGTTGACGGTCACCACGTGCACACCCTTGCCTGTCAGGGCATTGAGGCAGACGGGAAGGGTCGCCACCAGGGTCTTTCCTTCACCCGTCTTCATTTCGGCGATCTTCCCCTCGTGAAGAACGATCCCGCCGACGAGCTGGACATCGAAATGACGCTCTCCCAGGACCCGCCGGGCCGTTTCCCGCACCACGGCAAAGACCTCCGGAAGAATATCATCGAGGGGTTCCCCATTCTCAACCCGCTGACGGTATTCCGCCATCTTCTTCTTCAATTCATCGTCCGAGAGCGCCTGGACTCCCGGTTCCAATTCGTTGATGCGGGTCACGATAGGCGAGATCCGCCTCAATTCCCGCTCGTTCTTGCTACCCACAACCTTTAAGAGCAACTTGGAAAACATGTTGATTTATCACCTGTGCTTAAATGTATTTTCATCCAATACGGACATGTCTGTTATCCGTACTTGCCGGTTTTTCCCTTGATTTTCGCTAAATTAAGGAAATCAGTTTAAAATATATCGCCTGGGATTGACAGGCACTCCGTTTAACCGTACCTCGTAGTGAAGATGGGGGCCTGTCGAACGCCCTGTGTTCCCGATCTCAGCAATTTTTTCACCTCTTTTTACACGCTGGCCTACCTTCACCAATATCTTTCCAAGGTGGCCATACCGGGTGGTAATACCGTGACCATGATCGATGATGATAAGCTTTCCAAAGCCTCCCTTTCTACCCGTGAAAACGACAAGCCCGTTGGCCGGAGCAATCACAGGCGTCCCCTTCCGGTTGGCAATGTCCAATCCCTCATGAAACTGCTTGTGGCCCGTAAACGGGGAAATCCTGTAACCGAAACCGGACGTCTCAAATCCGTACGCGGGTCGAATCGAGGGTGTGGAATCAAGCAAATCCCTTCGACTTATAAGCTTATCATGTAATTCTTTTAAGCTCTTCTGTTCAAATTTTGAAGTCCTTTCAAGCCTGAACAAGTCATAATGAAGCTGCAGGATCCGTTCGGATTCCTCGGAAGAAAGGGTATTGACGACTTCACTCGACGACGAGGAAACATCCTCCGGGATACCACCTACCCCCCAGAGGTTCTCACTCTCCTGATAGGCGGGTTTCAGATTGGCGATCACCCGGAGCTTTTCGTCCAGTTCCCGAACCTTCGCGACTTGCGTCTGAATCTGCTTGACCTTCTTCTCCAGGACCTCTATCTGGGTCTTGTAGACCTCGGCCGCTTTAACGATTTTATTACACTTTATCTCGTGCGATGTATAATTGTAGATAATATACCCGGAAAACGCAAAAAACGAAGGGAGAAATAGCACAACCAGCCAAACAAGGATTTTCGGAATCTTGAGACGCCTAATCTTTGATTTCTTCGAATTTCCAGGAAAAACGACTACTTCATAATACTTCGCCACCCTACCTCCCTCCGTGGTCACAACTTTTTAACAAACAACCACCTCGTTGTCAAGACTTGAAAGAACTTCGTTTTGACGCAAGACGGCAACGGCGCTATAATGGTAAAAGAGAAGGAGGAGCCTATGGATTGGAAGCTATTCGCCGTCACCTTTGGAACCATTTTTCTGGCGGAAATGGGGGATAAAACGCAGCTGGCCACCATCGCCCTCACGGGGGAATCGAAAAAGATCCTTACCGTCTTTTTAGGCGCCGCGTGCGCCCTGGTTCTTACTTCGCTCATCGGGGTTCTCGTGGGCGGAATCATCTCCAGATACGTTCCCGAACAGGTCATCCAGAAGATCGCCGCCCTGTTCTTTATCGTGACGGGGGTCCTCTTCTTCTTCGGGAAGGTGTGAGGGAATGGTTCGAAGGGGGGAGGTAAAAGTCTGAAGTCTGAAGGTCGAAGTCTGAAGGTTGAAGGTTTACCCCGTGAAATTGGCGAAGTCGCAACGTAGCGTATTTCACCGGGGTTAAA
>CAZKUZ010000280.1:0-4772 GCA_964556045.1 uncultured Thermodesulfobacteriota bacterium
GAAGAAGGGAACGATGCCACCGATAAACATACCGATGACCACCCTGGGCTGGGTGATGCTGATCATCTTGAGACCGACCGCCTGGGAATAGGCGGCGAACAGGGCCAAGGCCGTCAAGGCCGCGGACCCGATGGCAAACCCCTTCCCGATCGCCGCGGTGGTGTTTCCAAGGGCATCCAGACCATCCGTGATTTTCCGTGTTTCGGGTCCGAGCCCAGCCATCTCGGAGATCCCGCCCGCGTTATCCGCGATGGGACCATACGCATCCACCGACATGGTGACACCTACCGTGGAAAGCATTCCAACGGCCGAAACACCGATGCCGAAAAGACCCGCCGTCTTGGCAGCGATAAAGGTGGCCGCACAGATAACCACCACCGGCAGAGCCGTGCTCTCAAGGCCCACCGCCAGTCCCGAGATAATGACCGTCGCGGGTCCCGTCTCAGAGGACTCGGCGATTCTCCTCACCGGCGCTCCCGACGTATAGTACTCGGTGATGAGCCCGATGAGCATCCCCGCCAACAGCCCGGACAATACCGCCCAGAAGACACCCATGGGGAGCTTGAGGGACACGGTAATGATATAGGTAAAGATGAGCAGAAACGCGGCACTGATGAACGTCGAATACCTCAAGGCCGCCTGCGGGCTCATCTTCTGGAGGATCTTGATGGAAACGATCCCCAAGAGGGACGCGATCAGTCCTCCCATCACAACCAACAGGGGATAGGACATGTAAAGGAGTTTCGTTTCAATGGCGAAGCTTGACGTGGCCCCAATGGCGATCGTCGCCACGATGGATCCCACATAGGACTCGAAGATATCGGCTCCCATTCCCGCGATATCACCCACGTTGTCGCCCACGTTGTCGGCAATAACGCCGGGGTTCCGCGGGTCGTCTTCAGGAATTCCCGCTTCCACCTTCCCGACAAGGTCGGCCCCTACATCGGCACTTTTGGTGTAAATCCCGCCTCCGATTCTTGCGAAGAGGGCGATGGAGCTGGCGCCCATGGCGTAGCCGTTGATGACCTTGGCCGTAGCCGGATCCTTCCCGAAGATCAGATAGAAGATCCCCAGGCCCAGAAGGCCGAGGCTCGCGACGGACAGTCCCATGACGGAACCGCCGAAGAAGGCCACGTTCAAAGCCTTCGCCTGACCGGACTCAAACGCGGCCTGGGAGGTCCTCACATTGGCCCGCGTGGCGGCATTCATTCCAAAAAAACCCGCCAACATGGAGCTGAGGGCCCCGGAGACGAAGGCGATCGCCGTGTGAATATCGATCTTCCACGCCATAAGAAGGAACACAACGACGATAAAGATAACGAGGATGGAATATTCCTTCTTAAGAAAAACCATCGCCCCCTTGTGGATCATCTCGGCGATCTCGCGCATGGTTTCGTTTCCATCGTTCTGCTTTTTCACATAGGCGTAAATGATCCATGCCAAAATCAATCCAGCAATACCGAACAGCGGAGCAAATTTCGTCAGACTGTACATGAATCTCCTCCTTTAATCCCTACGATTTAGAAAGTTGAGGGCGTGTTTCGTTCCCATATCCGCCCAGATTTCCAACCCTTCGGCAACACGCGCCATCGCTTCACCGACTGTTTCTCTCTCTTCCCGCTCAAAACTGGAAAGAACATATTCAGCGGCCTCAAGACCTTCCGGCGGTCTGCCGATCCCGACACGAACTCGAAAGAAAGCATCCGTTTGCAAGGTTTCCATAATGGAACGGATTCCTTTGTGTCCCGCATCCCCTCCTTTCCATTTTAGTTTTATCCTTCCAACATCAAGGTCCATATCATCGTGGAAGACGACCATCGCGTCCGGGCTTACGCCCGTTTCCTGTAAGGCCCATCTGGCCGCCCGTCCACTGAGGTTCATATAGGTCTTCGGTTTAACCAACACAACCTTTTCCCCATGAACGGTTGTCTCCCACATCTCTCCCAAACGGGCCCTTCCGCGGGATGATCCCCCAAATCTTTCCAAAAAAAAATCGATCATGGCCATCCCTATATTATGGCGGGTTCCCCGATATTTCTTACCGGGATTCCCCAATCCAAGCCACAGTAATGGAAGTTCCTCGGGAGTGGTCAATTATTCCTTTTCTTCCTCCGTCTCCTTTTCCGTTTCCTCTTCCACGGCCTCTTCCTCTTCCACCTCTTCCTCTACGGCCTCGGCCTCAGGCGAAGAGACCGTCAGGATCGTGAAGTTGCTTTCCGCCACGATGGTGTAATTCTCAGGAGAGATGTCATCCACATGGATAGAATCCCCGATCCCAAGGTCGCTGATATCGATCTCGATCACGGACGGAATGTTGTTGGGCAAAGCCTTGATGGTCAATTCACGGCGGATCTGCTCGAGGATTCCCCCCATCTTGACCCCGGGTGAGGTCCCTATCAGCTTGATGGGAACCTCCACCTCGACCTCACGCTTCATGTCGATTCCGTACAGGTCCGCGTGGATCCATCGATAAGTGACCGGGTCAATCTGAATATCCTTGACCATGGCATTTCGTTTTTTCTTGTCGTAACCGGAAATGGAGAGCTTCAGCAAGACCCGGGACCCATACTCCGTAGAGAGGGCCTTTTCCAATTCCTTGGGATTCAATGTCAAGGGGACGGGTTGGGCATCGGGCCCGTAGAAGATTCCGGGGATAAAGCCTTCCCGCCGTAGACGCTTGGCCGCCCCTTTTCCCTTTTCTTTTCTCAGTGTTGCGTTTAATTCCAGTTGTTCCAATTTCTCCTCCTTTTACACGAATAATGAACTCACGGAGTCCTCCGTGTGAATTCTCCTGATCCCTTCCGCCAGCAATGGCGCTACCGAAAGGACCTTGATACGTTCGAATTGAGCCGCCTCGCCGCGCAGTGGAATGGTATCCGTCACGACGATCTCCTTGATACTCGAATTCTTTAGCCGCTCCATGGCCTTCCCGGAAAGGACGGGATGGGAAGCCGAGGCGTAGACTTCCTTAGCCCCATGCTCCAAAAGGGCGTCGGCGGCATGGGTCAGCGTTCCCGCCGTATCCACCATATCATCCAGCAGAATCGCGATCATCCCCTTCACGTCTCCGATGATATTCATAACCTGCGAAACATTGGCCACCTCTCTCCTCTTGTCTATGATGGCCAGACGCGCCTTCAATCGCTTGGCAAAGGCCCTGGCACGTTCCACGCCCCCCGCATCCGGGGAAACAATGACGATCTCCTCCCCGTCGGCAAACTTCTTCGATAGATAATCCAGAATCACCGGAAAGGCATAGAGATGATCCACGGGGATATCAAAAAAGCCCTGAATCTGTCCCGCGTGGAGATCCACCGTCATCATACGGGTCGCCCCGGCCACGGTAATGAGGTCCGCCACGAGCTTGGCGGAGATAGGGGCCCGGGGTGAAACCTTCCGGTCCTGGCGGGCGTACCCATAGTAGGGAATGACGGCGTTAATCCTTCGGGCGGAGGCCCGTTTCAGGGCGTCCATCATGATGAGGAGTTCCATCAGGTTGTCGTTTCCCGGATAGCATGTCGACTGGATAACAAAGACGTCTTTCCCGCGGACACTCTCGTTGATCTCCACATTGATCTCCCCATCGCTGAAACGCCTCACCACCGCGTCTCCCAGGGGAACTCCCAGGTGTTTACAGATATCTTCCGCCAACTTCCGATTCGAATTTCCGCAAAATACCTTCATCGCCCTTTCTCTCTAAGCAATAAGATTTATTTGACAGGAGATTGGCTGGGGTGGGAGGATTCGAACCTCCGAATGCGGGTTCCAAAGACCCGTGTCTTACCACTTGACGACACCCCAGTGACAAGACCTAAAGGCGCTGGATCTCTCTCTCGTATTCGGCCAGAACCTTTTCTTCTATCATCTTCCGCGTTTCGTTGTTCAGGGGATGCGCGGTGTCCTTAAAGGTTCCGTCCTTACGCTTTTTGCTGGGCATGGCGACAAACAGCCCGTTGTTCCCGTTAATGACCTTGAGATCACGCACGACAAAACAATCGTCGAAGGTGATCGTCACATAAGCCTTCAATTTTTCTTCATTAACGGGAAAAACCCTCACCTCTGTCACTTCCATTTGCGTTCCTCCAGCTTTCATCTACGCTCTGCCATACTGGCCGTGCCAAAAAAAGCTTCCACTCTGGTAATCGTTTTCGAATCTCGGACATGGCTGTCACCGCCACCGCCCTTTCTCTAAAAACCCCAAAGATGGAAGATCCGCTTCCCGTCATTTTAGCCTCAAGGGCCCCTAATGTCTTAAGTTCTTTACAAAATTCCTTTAATTGAGGATACCACACAAATACGGGGGTTTCAAGGTCATTAACCAGATACCACTCCCCCCTTCCCTGCTGGTCCTCCCCCTCAAGGCTGAGGGGCATATTAACCTGAGCTTTCGGGTTTGTCAACTCCAATTCGAGGGCATCATAGACCCTTTTCGTGGGAATACTAAATCCCGGAAAGCCTATAAGCAGCCAGATATCGCGGGAGATTTCCAAGGGGGTCAAGATCTCCCCGACTCCCTCTGCCAGACAAGCCTGCTCCATGAAGAAGAAGGGGACATCCGCCCCGACCTCAAGGCCGATGGCACACAACTCCTCGCGCGTCAGATCAAGGCCGTAAAGATAGTCAAGCCCTTTCAATACGGCCGCGGCGTTGCTACTGCCTCCGCCCAGCCCGGCCCCCGCGGGGATTTTCTTATCGATGGTGATGGCAAGAGAAGCAACAGGACGGCCGGATTTCCTGAACGCGAGCACAGCCTTGTAAACAAGATTGTCACG
>CAZKUZ010000281.1:0-6843 GCA_964556045.1 uncultured Thermodesulfobacteriota bacterium
CAGGGTGATGGGGTACGCGTTCGAGATCTCCACCACCAGTTTCAGGGCCTCGTCGAAATTTCCCTCCACCTGGATGACCTCGGCCCCGTGCATCATGGCCTGGGAGAGCTTCCCCAGGGCGATCTTTCCCTCCGGAATGAGGACGTAGGCCTTCAGTCCCCCCTTGGCGGCATAGGCCGCCGCGGACGCGGAGGTGTTGCCCGTGGAGGCGCAGATGACCGCCTTCGCCCCGTCCTCCACCGCCTTGGAGATGGCCATGGTCATGCCCCGGTCCTTGAAGGAGCCGGTGGGATTCACCCCCTCGAACTTGAGATAGAGGTCGATATCGAGTCCGATGGCCGCCGCCAGGTTCTTCGCGGGAATCAGCGGGGTGTTCCCCTCCAGAAGGGTCACCACGTGCCGTTCATCGCTCAGGGGGAGATAGTCCCAGTAATGTCGTATCACGCCTTCCCAGTGCATATCCGTCTTCTCCTACTTCAACTCCGTCTCGATGTGGAGGGCGAGGGTCGGCTCCATGACCATGTCCAACCGATCGATCACCTCGATAGCCTCGTCGATCTGGCGGCGAGTGGTTTCATGGGTTACCATGACGATGGCCACGGGCTCCTCCCCCTTTCCCTTCTGAATCACCGAAGCCAGGCTGATCTTCTTTTCCCCGAGGATTCCCGAAATCTTCGAGAGAACGCCCGGTCGGTCCACCGTCATCATCCGGAGGTAGAACGTGCCCTTCACCTTGCTGACATCCCGGATCCCCGTCTCCTTAAAGGTTTGGAGGGGGTATCCCAGCGGCGGGACGTCGTAAGAGCTTCCCTTCGCGATCTGCCGGGCGATGGCCACAATGTCGCTTACCACGGCGCTGCCCGTGGGGTTCATTCCCGCGCCCTTCCCGTAATAGAGGGTGCTTCCCACGAAATCTCCGATCACGTGGATGGCGTTATAGACCCCGTTTACCTTGGCCAGCATGTGGCTCTCGGGAATCATGACCGGCTGTACCCGGATCTCCAGCTCGTCTTCCCGCCAGACCCCGACGGCCAGAAGCTTGATCACGAGTCCCAGCTCCCTCGCGTGGAGGATGTCCAACTGCCGTATCTCCTTGATCCCGTTGATCGGAATGGCCTCAAAGGGAACGCGCACCCCGAAGGCCATGGTGCACAAAATCGCGATCTTGTGCGCCGCGTCGATTCCCTCGATATCAAACGTGGGGTCCGCCTCCGCGTATCCCTTCTGCTGGGCCTCCTTCAAGGCGTCATCGAAATCCATGCCGGTCTGACTCATCTGGCTCAGGATATAGTTGGCCGTTCCGTTCAGGATCCCGTGAATCGACTCGAACCGGTTGGCACAGAGCCCCTCGCGGATACTCCGGAGGACCGGGATTCCCCCGCCCACGCTGGCCTCGAAGGCGATGGACGCCCCGTTACTATCCGCCGCCTCGAATAGCTCCCAGCCGCGTGTCGCCAGGAGGGCCTTGTTGGCCGTCACCACGTACTTGCCCTGTCCGAGGGCCTTTTTGATGAACGTGGCGGCCGGCTCATACCCGCCGATCAGTTCCACCACGATATCCACGTTGGGGTCGGCGATCAGGGCCTCGGCGTCGTCGGTCAAGATCGACCGATCGACCGCGATCCCCCGGTCCGTTTCCAGATCGATGTCGGCGATCCGTACCACGTCGAGATAAAACCCCGTCCGGCGGCGGATGAGATCCCGGTTTTCCTGGAGGATCCTGACGGTTCCCACTCCCACCGTTCCAAATCCGATAACACCAACGCCAATATGTTCCTTCACCAATACCTCCTATAGAATCGACCGCATCCCGCGGATCGCCTGTTTGATCCTCTGCTCGTTCTCCACCAGGGCGAAGCGGACATACCCCTCTCCCTCGTCCCCGAACCCGATTCCCGGGGAGACCGCCACCTTCGCCCGCTCGATCAGCATCTTGGAAAACTCCAAGGATCCCATCTTCCGATACGGTTCCGGAATCCGCGCCCAGACGAACATGGTCGCCTTCGGCTTCTCGATCTCCCAGCCGATACGGTTCAGCCCGTCCACCAAGGCGTCACGGCGTTTCCGGTAGATCTCCACGATCTCGGAAACGCAGGACTGATCCTCATTCAGGGCGATGATGGAGGCGATCTGGATCGGCTGGAATATCCCGTAATCGAAATAGCTCTTGAGCTTCTTCAGGGCGCCGATGATCTCCCGGTTTCCCACGGCGAATCCCACGCGCCACCCCGGCATGCTGTAGCTCTTGGACAAGGTGAAAAACTCGACGCCCACGTCCTTCGCGCCCGGGATCGACATCATGCTGGGCGGCTGGTACCCGTCGAAGCCGAGGTCCGCGTAGGCGAAATCGTGCACGACCATCAGGTCATGCTCCTTGGCGAAATCGACCAGGTTCTGGAAAAAGGCCGCGTCCACGGTTCTCGTCGTCGGGTTGTGGGGAAAACTAACGATCACCATCTTGGGCTGCGGCCACATGTGACGGGCGGCATGGGTCAGCCGTTCAAAAAAATCCCCCTCTCCGTCCAGGGGGATCGTTCGCAGGTCCGCCCCCGCCATCACGACCGAGTAGATATGAATGGGATAGGTCGGCGTCGGAACGAACACCACCTCCCCCGTGCCCAGGGTAGCCAGAGCCAAGTGCGCCAGGCCCTCCTTGGACCCGATGGTCACGATGGCCTCTTCCTCCGGATCGATATAAACATCGAAGCGGCGCTTGTACCAGTCCGCGATGGCGAGCCGGAGCTTGTAGATCCCCCGGGACACGGAATACCGGTGGTTTCGCGGATTCTGCGACGCCTCCACCAGCTTGTCCACGATATGCTTCGGGGTCGGGATATCGGGGTTTCCCATCCCCAAGTCGATGATATCCTCCCCCCTGCGCCGCGCCGACAACTTGAGGTCGTTGACGATGTTGAAGACATACGGTGGAAGTCGTTTAATCCGATGGAACTCTCTCATTTGGCAGCCCTTTCACCAACAACGATTTTGAAACTACTTTTTAACACACCCCTTGCGCCTTTTCAATGGAACTTTTCCGTGGGACAGTTCGAAGAAACCCGCTTTATATTGACACTGTAAAAATCCTTGTGATATTTAAACCCAACGGCATCGATTTTTGTGATATAATTTGTGCAGAATGGATAGTGACATCCACCTTACAACTTAAAACCGAACTTAAATCAGAAACAAGGAGGCATGAATGGCAATAGCGACGAAGATTTCCAAGGCGATGGAGGCGTCTTCCTGGATCCGGAAGATGTTCGAAGAAGGGGCCATGCTGAAAAAGCAGAAAGGGGAAGAGAACGTCTATGACTTCACGCTCGGAAACCCCATCACGGAGCCACCCGACGCCTTCAAGGAACGCCTGAAGGCCCTGGCCTCGGACGACACGCCGGGAACCCACGCCTACATGCCCAACAGCGGGATTCCCTGGGTGCGTGAGAAGATCGCCGCCTATCTGGAAAAGAAATCGGGGATCGCCTACACCATGAACCAGATCGTCATGACCGTGGGCGCCGCCGGCGGTCTCAACACCATTCTCAAGGCCCTCATGGACCAGGGAGACGAGATCCTCACCTTCGCGCCGTTCTTCGTGGAATACCGTTTCTACGCCGACAACTTCGGGGGGTCCCTCAAGACCGTCCCCACCACGGACGACTTTATGCCGGATCTCGACCAACTCAAGGCCGCCATCACCCCGAAAACGAAGGCGCTGATCATGAACTCCCCCAACAATCCCACGGGCGTCATCTACCCGGAATCGATCCTGAAAGAGCTTGCCGCCGTGCTCACCGAGGCGTCCGAAAAGATCGGGCATCCCGTCTATCTCATCTCGGACGAGCCTTACCGCAAGATTGCCTTTGACGACGCGGTGGTCCCCTATCCCAGCGTCTATTACAAGGACACCATCATCATCACGTCCCACTCGAAGGACCTCTCCATTCCCGGCGAGCGGATCGGTTATATCGCCATCCACCCGGAATCGACGGACGCGGAGGCCCTCTCCGTGGCCACGAACTTCACCAACCGTATCCTCGGGTACGTCAACGCCCCCGCCCTGATGCAGCGGGTCGTAGCGGAGCTTCAGGACGTGCCCGCCGACGTGGCCGGATACCAGAAAAAACGGGACATGTTCTATCCCGCCCTCGTCTCGTTCGGCTACGAATGCGTCAAGCCGATGGGGGCCTTCTACCTCTTTCCCAAGGCACCCGGCGGAGACGATGTGGCCTTTATCCAGCATCTGAAAAAGTTCGATATCCTGGCCGTGCCGGGATCGGGATTCGGGGCACCGGGATACTTCCGCCTCGCCTACTGCGTCAAGGATTCGGTCATCGAACGCTCGCTGGACGGGTTCAAAAAGGCCATCGAGAGCTTTACGTAAGAGAGAATCCGGCGGCATACCCGCCACGTAACACCCGCCGAAAGGAGACACGATTCGTATGCGACGCGACGGCCGCAAACCGGAAGACCTACGTCCCATCTCGTTCGAACGTTCCTTCCTGAAATACGCCGAGGGTTCCGTCCTCGTCAAGTTCGGGGACACCCACGTCATCTGCACCGCCTCGGTGGAAGAGAACGTTCCGCAATTCCTTCGGGGTTCCGGACAGGGGTGGGTCACGGCGGAATACGCCATGCTGCCCCGGGCCACGCAGACCCGTACCGCCCGGGAATCGGTGGGGAAAAAACCGAGCGGGCGCTCCATGGAGATCCAGCGGCTCATCGGAAGGAGCCTCCGCTCCGTGATGGACATGAGCCTCCTGGGGGAACGCACCGTCTGGATCGACTGCGACGTCATCCAGGCCGACGGCGGCACCCGCACCGCCTGCATCACCGGGGGATGCGTCGCCCTCTACGACGCCCTCAAGACCCTCCAGGGCTACGGCGTCATCGGGAAGCTCCCCATGACCTCCATGGTGGCCGCCATCAGCGTGGGCATCGTGGACGGGGAAATCCTCCTGGACCTGAATTACGACGAGGATTCCACCGCGGAGGTGGACCTCAACCTCGTCATGACCGAACGGGGCAACCTGGTGGAGATCCAGGGAACAGCGGAGGGGGCGCCCTTCACCAAGAACGAGCTGGACGCCATGATCGAACTGGGGGAAAAGGGGATTCGCGAACTGATCACCCTTCAGAAAAGGGCGCTGGATATCGATGAGCTTGCCTGATCTCCTCGTCGCCTCCAACAACCAGGGTAAGATCCGCGAGATCAAAGACGCCCTCGACGACCAATTCGGGAGGATTCTCTCCCTCAAAGAAGCGGGGATCCACATCTCCCCCGAGGAAACGGGGAATACCTATCTCGAAAACGCCCTGATCAAGGCCAAGGCCGCCGCGGATTTCTGGGAGGGCTGGATCCTCTCGGACGACTCGGGGCTGGAGGTGGACGCCCTGGGGGGAAGGCCGGGTGTTCATTCGTCCCGCTTCGCCGGCGAGGACGCCACGGACGCGCGGAACAACGAAAAGCTGCTGAAGTTCTTGAAAGAGGTCCCGGAGGATAAACGTACCGCGCGCTTTCGATGCGTCGTCGTCCTCTACCAAGGCAAAACCCAGGAAACGCTCACGGCGGAAGGCACCTGCGAGGGCATTATCACAACCTCTCCGAAAGGCACCAACGGGTTCGGCTTCGACCCCCTCTTTTACCTCCCGGGGCTCGGCCGCACCATGGCGGAGCTGACCTTCGAGGAAAAGATGCAAATCAGCCACCGGGCCGACGCGCTGAAACAACTCAAGTCGAAACTGAAACGTCCCTGAAAAGCCACCTACTCCCGCCACTCCAGCGGGACGAGTTCGTCTTCCGCCAGGCTGCTCAGCTCATCGAGCCTTTCCTGATAGATGGCGATACTCTTTTCAACCCTCTCCTTGGTGATATGGTAGGGCTTCAGGGCCCTCTCGGGAACCTTCCGTACGTTTTCCAGGGAACGAAGGATGTGACGGTAGAACCCAAATCTGCTGCGCCACCATTTTCGGGAGTGCCCCCCGTAGGTAGGTCCCTCTCTCTTCACCGGCTTCAGAACGAGGGTCGCTTTCTGCGTATCGATGGTTACCTGATAGTCCGAGAGGATGTCCATTCCAAGCAACCCGGAGACACCTTTCCCGAAACGTATGTCATGGATTACCACGTCACCGCCCGGAAGCGACAGATTCCCAAGGGTGAACTTGTCCACGTGGGCGACGGGGGGAAAAACCAGGCCGGAGGCCGTTTTCAAGGGCAAAACCGGAAGGGATTCATCAAGGACAATTCCCGCCTCTTGGGCTATCTGAGGGCCGATGACGGTCATCGTCGCCCCCGTATCCAGCAGAAAATACCCCGTGGCTTGACCGTTGATACCCATCTGGACGAGATAATGATTCCCCGCCTGACGCAAGGGTATGTAAACGGCGTTCGAAAATTCGGGGGACGTCCCCGCAGGGACGGGAGATTCCTTTTCCGGCTCAGGTGAGGACTTCTCCGGGACGGATTGATTCTCTCCGTTTCTCTTCTTTTCCCCGATTGTTTCGTAAGGACCCGTTGGGGGCGGAAAATCCGTGATATGAACGACCCCTTCCTTGTCCTTCCAACGATAAAGGGGAAACCCCGGCTCGGGCAACGCCCACAAGACAAGGAAAACAAAAGATAAAATCCAAATTACCCGTTTCACTTCTCATCTATGCCAGTTTTTCGAGAAAAGGGCAAGCCGATGCCCCCCAGCCGAAGCCGTGAAAACACCTTTGACTTTTCCATGGTGCTCTGATATTTAGACAAATAATTTTCACCTGACCCCGGGTGAATGCACGTTAAGTACTGGCTTGTTGGGAGATAGGATGCTTTATCTTGCCACGACAGTTATACTCTTCGTCCTA
>CAZKUZ010000282.1:0-2799 GCA_964556045.1 uncultured Thermodesulfobacteriota bacterium
AGGGGGACGGAAAACCGTCCCCCGTTGCACATGCAGCCTAAGCCGGACGGGCTAAGGCAGATTCCAGTTCCAGGGGGCTTAGCGACGTTTTCGGGTAATGCCCCTTCGACGCCTCCTGTTTCTGCTGGTCATCACGCCCCATTTTCATTGAATCGATTCCGCTTGCTTCTGATGTTTTTTCCTCAACGACGGTTCCCATCTCAACTTTAACTTGTTTTTCAGACATTTTCTTTCCTCCTAAAAAATTTTTCGGTTGAAAACGAAAAAAACCGCGGGGGACTTACTCCGGTCCACCCGCGGTTCGTGCCTCTTTGCGCACCTTACCCGGCGGGGGGACCTCTCCCGGTAAAAAAGTAAAAATAGCCGTACTCTTTGTCCCGAATCCTGCCGTTCCTTCGATGCCCTATCATCATACCGTTCAACCCTCCAATAAAATCAGCAACAAAAAGGCCGTGAGCTTTTTCCGCCCACGGCCTGAATCTTCACGTGTCTCGACGACACCTCAACCCATGGGCAGACCTCTCCCGGCGAAAAAATAAAAAAAGCCGAAATAGTAGCTGGAACCCATGGCCTGTCGGTCGATATTCATTCTAAAAGTTTCTTCCTTTTCTCCAGTTTTGCCCCATTGTAACAGAGGAATCCGGTTTGTCAAGCCCCTCTTCCCCGTAATTTTAACCACGGGAACGACGCACGAGGGGATAGAGCTGGGAAGCCAGCATTCCGGCCAAGATCAGGGCGCAGCCGAACAGGGCACGAAAAGACAGGATCTCCCCGAGAATAATCCAGCCGCCCAGGGCCGCGAAAACGGTTTCGAGACTCATGAGAATCGCCGCGTGTGCCGCGGGGGCCTTTTTCTGAGCCACCAACTGGAGGGTATAGGCAATCCCCACCGAGAGGAGACCCCCGTACAGGATGGGGATAAGGGCCTTGTAGAGCCCGGAAAGGGCGATGGTTTCCAGCGGAAAGGCCACCAGCAGGCTCAAGGCCCCGCACACGCAGTATTGAACCACGCCGAGGCGGGTCGCCCCGATCCGGGGGGACAGCCACCCCACGAACTGGACATGACACGCCCACAGAAAGGCGCTCAACAACACGAGAAAATCCCCCTTGGAGATGGTAAACCGGCTGGTGACGCTGAGAAAATACATCCCCACCGCCGCCAGGATCGCCCCCGCCCAGGTACCCGGATGCGTGGTCTTGTCACGCCATAACAATCCGAGAAACGGCACGATCACCACGTAGAGACCGGTGATGAATCCCGCCTTTCCCGCCGTGGTATAGACGATGCCCACCTGCTGGAGTGAGGCCCCGGAAAAGAGGATGAGCCCCGCAAGGGCCCCGCCCAGGAGGACCGTTTTCGACTTGAAAGGAATCTCCGGGGGAGCCTTCCTCCGGTTCATGAAAAGGATGGGCAGAAGGGGAAGGCACCCGAGGAAAAACCGCACCCCGTTGAAGGTAAACGGCCCCACGTAGCGCATCCCCACCCGCTGGGCGACAAAGGCGAATCCCCAGATCATGGCGGTGATGAGCAATAGCAGGTCCGATTCCCAGGTACGGTGCTTCATCTTTTTCCTTTTAATCGCATGCGGTTATCAACTTGCCTGCGTATATCACAGCGGGAAGGATAATCCAACAATTTACTTGAAACCCCACCGGATTGCCTGTATAAATCTCATACGCCCGGGGGATCCCGGCAGGAACCAGACGAGGGAAAAGGGCTGATGAACCCGAACCGGTGGAAACGCGCCACGCCAGGAAAGATCGAAATCGGCTTCCGGATGTACCGGGACCAGGTGACCCTCACCATCGACCGGGACGCCTGCATTCACGGCACCATCTGCGAGACCGTCTGCCCGGAAGACGCCATCTACGTCTACCGGGACGGCGAACACTTGGAAATCGACATTAGGGAGGACCTCTGCTCCTTCTGCGAGGCGTGCATGCACTTCTGCCCCGTCCCCTGCATCGAGGTCAAGTGGGGCGGGAACATGAAGGAACTCCTCTCCCGGCAACATGCCCTCCTCCCCTTCCCGGAGAAACTGACCATCAACACGGACATCTGCCCGGAAAAGTGCCGGGACAACGCAAAGGGTTCGGTGCGCTGGTGCCGCAAGGAGCGCAAAACCATCGAGAACCCCTCCCTGGAATGCCCGAAACACTGCACGGAATGCGTGGACCACTGCCACCGGGAGGCCCTCGCCAAGGACGGGGAGACAACGAAGCTGAAAGAGGAAACCCTCTGCCTCCGCTGCGCCTACTGCGAGGTGGCCTGCCCCCACGGGGCCATGGAGGTGCATCCCGTCTATACCGGCACGATCCACCTGGATGACACGAAATGTCCCGAGACGTGCAACCTCTGCATCGACGCCTGTCCCGCGGAGGCCATTCACCGCGAAGGGACCCGCGTCTTCATCGAAGACACCTACTGTATCCTCTGCGGGGCGTGCGCGAAGATCTGCGACCGGGGCGCCATCGAGATGCGAAGGGACGGCGTGACGGCGCAGGGAGAGGCCGCCGCCGCATTGTGGGAAACGTGCGTGGAAAACCTGAAACAGGTCGTGACCAGTGAAGGATAGCGAAATCCGCATCGGCGTTTACGTCTGCCATTGCGGCAAGAACATCGCGGGGGTCGTTCATACCTCCGAGGCCGTGGAATTCGCCCAGGCCCTGGAAAACGTGGTCATGGCGCGGGAAGATCCCTACCTCTGTGCCGAACCGGGCCAGAAACAGATCATGGCGGACATCAAGGAGCACAACCTGAACCGGGTGGTTATCGCCGCCTGTTCCCCCAAGCTCCAC
>CAZKUZ010000283.1:0-2533 GCA_964556045.1 uncultured Thermodesulfobacteriota bacterium
AATCCCTTTCTCCCTCCATAACACAAAGAGAACACGTTTGAACACAAAGATCCAGAAACGGGCTAAACCTTTTCCGCCCCCTTTGTGTCTAATCAGATAAAAAAACAAAACCCAAAAAGGAGGGTTCCATGAAACAGATCAATCCAGGAACAAGGGTAGGCCTTATCATCGGTGCGTTTCTCTTCCTGCTCACCGCAACATCCAGTTCCGGATGGGCCAAACCCAATCGTGACCGCCATCGAATGATGGAAAAGATCGAAACCATCAAGATGTGGAAATTGATGGACGCCCTTAAACTGGACACCGAAACGGCCCTCAAGGTCTTTCCTATCATCAAGGAAATGGATCGGGAAAAGGCCCTTCTGATGCAAAAAAAGCGTGGGTTGATACGCCAACTTCAGAAGAAGCTGAATGAGAAGGAAGTCCCGAAGGGGGAAGTGAGTGCCCTCGCCTCGCAGATCTTCGATCTCACGGAAAAACTCTGCGCGACCTCGAGGGAAACCTACAACAAACTCAAGTCCGTGCTGACGGAAAAACAACTGGGGCAATACCTCCTCTTCCAGCAACGCTTCAGGCGTGAACTCCTCCATCGCTGGTTTCGAGAAGACCGGGGAGCCGCAAAGAGGGGACGCAAACCGCGAATGAAAAACGGCCCCATGGGACAGCCTCCCCGACAATAGACGCAAATCATCCTTCTGAAGGAAGTCCCTCCCTCCTGCCCTCCCCATCCGCCGATGCGTGGATGGGGAGGGTTCCCTTGTTGACGAAGATTGCCCCTTTCAAATATTATTTGAAGGATGCGAGACACCACGAGACTTCGAACCCTCTATCGCCTCACCAAGGCCTGTAAGATCTGTCCGCGCGAATGCGGCGTGAAACGTATGGCAGGGGAAGCGGGAATCTGCCGCGCCCTGAAGCTTCCCGAGGTTTCCAGCCATAACCTCCACTTTGGAGAAGAACCTCCCATCTCCGGCACCCGAGGATCGGGAACCATCTTTCTCACACACTGCAATCTGAGATGTATTTTTTGCCAGAACTACCCCATCAGCCACCTGGGTCACGGCAAGCCCGTCACGGTCGGGAAACTCGCCGAGATAATGCTCTCCCTTCAATCGAGAGGGGCCCACAACATCAATTTCGTCACCCCCACCCACTACACCGCCCAGATCGCCCACGCCATCGTCCTCGCCCGCCGGAAGGGATTGACGATCCCCATCGTCTACAACACCTCGGGATACGAACGCGTCGAAACCCTCCGGCTGCTCGAGGGACTCGTGGAAATCTACATGCCCGACATCAAATTCGCGCGGCCGGAAACGGCGCGGCGCTACGCCCACGCCCCGGATTACTACGAGGTCACGAAAGCGGCCGTGAAGGAGATGCACCGCCAGGTGGGAGACCTGGTGCTGGACGAAGAGGGAACCGCCATAAAGGGCTTGCTCATCCGGCATCTCGTGCTGCCCGGTCACGTGGAGGAAACCGGGGAGATCCTCCGGTTCATCGCCGAGGAGATCTCTCCCCGCACGTATCTCAGCCTGATGAGCCAGTATTTCCCCGCCTACAAGGCGACGGAAGACCCCGACCTCTCCCGCCGTCTCACCCGGCGTGAATACGAAACGGCAAAGCGATACCTAAGGCAATTTCACTTGGATTTCGGCTGGACCCAGGAGATAAACTGAAGCTCGGGCTCCGCTTTCGCGCTTTCCTTCAACAGATTCTCCAGGGACAAAACACGGAGCTTGCCGGCGAGAATCGCCTTTTCTTTCAGACCCAGATAGATCTTGAGAAGCCGCACGCCGAACTTCTCGTTACCGTTGCCGTGGACAAGGATGATGGAGCCGTTGCGAACACGCTGTCCCTTGGCCAGCCACGCATCCGCGCCCACGGCGATGTATCCCATCTCCGACAACTGGCGAAGCCTCGTGAAGTTGAAGATAAGGCCGGGAAAGCGAAAAAAGGGGGCGTTGAAGATTCCCGCCTTCCGCATGCGTTCCTCCTGGGCCTCCACCTCCCGGGTGAAATCGACCCTGGGATTGACGAGGAAATTCCCCTTGACGGGATGGGTGTCCGAGTGATTGAGCCAGGTAACGGCCAGTTTTCTCTCCCTGTCCCACTTTACCAACTGCGCCAAGGCCTCGGGATACCTCTCCATCCAACGGCCGCTTACGGCGATCCCCACGGGAAGAGGCCGATGAAGCTTCTCCCCAAGGGCCACCAGCATCTCGTAGAGAGGACGGTTCCAGGGTTTGGTGGAAGGGCAAAGATCGGTGGTAATGGCAAAACCAGCCGGAGAGATCCGGCGGCTTCCATGATTGAAGACCCCAGGTCCCTGGGCAATCCGCTTGATCAAGGCCTCAAACGCCATATCCTTTGGTTGTCCACGCGCGATCCGTGAGCTTCCACCCACCCAGAAAATAAGGCAGGCTACAAGAAACCCTACCCCTAAACGCTTCCTTCCCTTCCTCTTTCTTTCCATTGACAAGACCCTCCCGTAGTATATTATCTTATCTCACGAACACGAATTTGAAAGCAA
>CAZKUZ010000284.1:0-14763 GCA_964556045.1 uncultured Thermodesulfobacteriota bacterium
ACGCTTGATAATACCACCGGATCAAGTGGACCTTTGGCGGGATGCCCGAGCAATGTGTTGGGAACAACTATCGTTCTCGCAATTCAGAATGATATTGTTAACAATCCAAATGATCCTATCCGCTGGGATTGGGACAGCAACTCGACGATTCCGTCGAACTTCCTGCCGAGGAGATAACAATAATAATTACGGCACTATCAAAGTCTAAAACACGGCATCATGGGAGGCTTGCGGCCTCCCATGATGCCCCTTCAATTTTTGAAGAGCTAATAAGGTAAGGACCAATGTTTATTGCCGCGGATAAAAAAAGCCAGCATGGTATGACGCTCATAGAGCTGGTTATTGTAGTGGCTATCGTGGGGATTCTTGCCGCAATAGGAATAGTGATGTACAGCGGTGCACGTTCGCGTGGATATCTTACCGAAGCCAAGCAGGCCTTGATGACGGTTTATCAGGAGGAAGAGAATTATAAGGCGGAACATGGAATCTATTCCACCGGCGGGGTGATTCCCTTTTTCAAAAACGGTTCTCCCGTTTCGGTCGGCGAGTACGACGTGGCCTTTCAGACCGGACCGACGGCGACGGCCTACACGGTTCGTGCGACTCCCAAGGCCGGCGGTAAGATGGTTTATAACGCCAACAATAAATACACCGGTTGGCTCGAAATTGACCAAAACGGTAATAAAAATTCTCAAAGTTTGGCTAATGATTGGCCATAAGTATTCTTCTAATAATATTTCATTTATTTGGAAACAGGCTGGATTTCGTGATAATCCGGCTTGTTTTTTTGTATTCAGCCACGGCCATACAGGTTATGCAAGAATGTTCGCACAATTAGGTGGATTTGATCTGGTTTCACTTTTTTCTTCTCTCTAAGCAATGGCCAGGGTTGTTTCTTGTTCCTGAATTCCAATCCGGTCCATCTTTTAGTATTGACGGGATCCTCAGTGCGTCCCCGCCTATGGATACCACCCAAAAGACATTGGATGCGATCATTATTCATTTGACTGAAAATATCTGGAGTTAAAACAAAAAGCCCGCGGATGAATCCCATCCGCGGGCGTTCAACTATTAATCAAAAGATTTCCTATAACCTCTTACCCATAACCTATCACCCCTGTTCTATCTACATCAGTGCCCTTATGGAATGCTGGGCGATGGTCAGGATGTTTTCCGGCAGAATCCCCAGCTGCAAGACCCCCCACACCGCCAGGACGATGGAGAGGACGGCGGGGACACTGAAGTGATACGCGGGGATCTCCCCTTCCGGTTCCTTGAAATACATGTAAACGATAACTCTCAGGTAGTAATAAACGGATACGGCGCTGTTCAAGACGCCGATGATGGCCAGCCAGTAGTAGTGGGATTTGACGGCGGCGCTGAAGATGTAAAACTTGCCGATGAAGCCGGCCGTCGGGGGAATCCCGGCCATGGAGAACATGAAAACGCTCATGGCGACGGCGGTCAGGGGGTACTTGAACCCGATACCCGCAAAACTGTCCAGGTCTTCATGGTAGTCGTTTTTCTTCGCCATGACCATGAGGACACTGAAGGCGCCGATGTTCATGAAGGCGTAGGCCATGAGGTAGAAGAGGATGGCGGATCGCCCTATCTCGTTTCCCGCTACCAGGGCGACGAGAAGATATCCCGCGTGGGCGATACTCGAGTAGGCCAGCATCCGCTTGACGCTCTTTTGAACCAGGGCGGTAAAGTTCCCCACGATCATGGTCAACACGGCGACCAGCCACATGATGCTGGTCCAGTCGTGCTGATACAGCGGGAAGGCGGTGAAGATAATCCGGACCAGCGCCGCGAACGCCGCCGCCTTGACGCCCGTGGCCATGTAGGCGGTGACGGACGTGGGGGCCCCTTCATAGACGTCCGGGGTCCAGGCGTGAAACGGAAAGGCCGCGATCTTGAAGAAGAAGCCGATGGTGAGAAACGCGAGCCCGATCCACAACAGGGTGCTCATGTCCAGGCGCTCCGTCTTCGCGAGGAACTGGGCGATGGCCTGGTAAGAGGTAGATCCCGTGGCGGCATAGACGAGAGAAAGGCCGTACAGAAAGAACCCGCTGGCAAAAGCCCCGAGGAGGAAATACTTCATGGAGGCCTCGATGGAACGCTCTTCGTTCCTGTGAAACCCCGCCAGGATGTAGATGGGAATCGACATCATCTCCAGCGAGACAAAGAGCATCACGAGGCTGGTGGACGCGGCCATCAGCATCATCCCGATCATGGCGAAAAGGATGAGGGCGTAGTATTCGCCGCTGTGGATTCCCGTGGTCTTCACGTAGGAGATCGACGCGAGGATCGTCAAGGTCCCGATGACCACGAAAACGAGGTCGAAGAAGATCGAGTAGATGTCCACGGAAATCATGGAGCCGAAAGAGAGGGATCCCTTCCCCACGTAAACGAACAGGGAAAGAAAGACAAATATCATGGAGGTCAAGGCGATGTAACCGATCTTTTCATCTTTGGGATTCTTTGAAAAGACGTTGATCAGCAAAATCCCCATGGCAAAGGCTGCCAGTATGATAAGGGGTAGTATGGCGATTCCTTGGGTGATGCTCATTTTCTTGATACCCTCCAGTAATGCATTAATTTAACTTCTGAACCTTGAGTTTTCCGGTTTGCCACAAATTGTCCGCCAGGGCCTTGGCCTTGCTGTCCATGAGCCTGCGCGCTTCGACTTTCTTGTTCACGACCGCGAGGAAATTGGACACGCTCTTCTCCATCTTCCCGAGGAAGAATTTGGGATAGATCCCCATCCAGAACACCATGATGACGATGGGGATCAGGGTCACGACTTCACGCCAGTTCAAGTCTTTGAGGACCTTGTTCTCTTCCTTGTCCAGCTTACCGAACATGACCCGCTGGAACATCCAGAGCATATAGGCCGCGCCGAGAATGACGCCGGTGGCGGCGAAGACCGCGAAGGGCCGACTGGCCTTGAAGGTTCCCAGTAAGATGAGGAACTCTCCCACGAAGCCGTTCGTCCCCGGAAGCCCGATGGAGGAAAGGGTCGCGATCATGAAGAAGGTGGCGAAAATGGGAATCTGCTTCGCCAGGCCTCCGAAATCCTTGATGAGCCGCGTGTGCCGCCGCTCGTAGATCATGCCGACGATGAGAAAGAGGGCCCCCGTGCTGATTCCATGGTTCAGCATCTGGTAGATGCTTCCCTCCACGCTCTGCATGTTGAAGGCGAACATCCCCAGCATGACGAACCCCAGATGGCTGACGCTCGAGTAGGCGACCAGCTTCTTGACGTCCTTCTGCATCATGGCCACCAGGGCCCCGTAGATGATTCCGATAACCGCGAGGAGCATGATCAAGGGAACGAACTTGAAGGCCGCGGACGGAAAGAGCGGGATACAAAAGCGGATAAACCCGTAGGTTCCCATCTTCAACAGGACACCGGCCAGGATGACACTTCCCGCCGTGGGGGCCTCCGTATGGGCGTCCGGAAGCCACGTGTGGAAGGGGAACATGGGCACCTTGATGGCAAAGGCCAGCGCGAACGCCGCGAACATCCACATCTGCGCGCCCAGGGGAAGATTCAACTGGTAGAGTTTCGTGATGTCGAAGGTGTAGACGCCGTAGGCCTTGTGATAGAGAAAATAGAGGGCCAGGATGGCGATCATCATCAAGACGCTTCCCACCATGGTGTAAAGGAAGAACTTGACCGCCGCGTAGATGCGCCTCGGGCCGCCCCATACCCCGATCAGGAGATACATGGGGATCAGCATCACTTCCCAGAAGATGTAGAAGAGGACGAGGTCGAGGGATATGAGGGCCCCCAGCATCCCCGTTTCCAGAAACAGCATGGAGATCATGTATTCCTTGACGTAATTTTTGATGGCGCTCCAGGAACTCAAGACGCACAGGACGGTAAGGAACGTTGTCAACATGACCAAGAGAAGGCTGATGCCGTCGATACCGAGGAAATACTGAATCCCCAGGGATTTAACCCACGGAACCTTTTCCACGAATTGGTATGCAGCCGTATTCGGGTTGAAACGGACGATCAGGGGAAGGGAAATCACGAACTCGATGATGGAAAAAACAAGAGCCGTTCCCTTGATGGCCGATTCGTTTTCCCGGTCAATGAGAAGGAGGAATAGAACCCCAACCATCGGGAAAAAGATGATAATGCTCAAGATAGGAATATGTGTTGTTAATCCACCCATTTAGATTCTCCTCCGTTCTTCTCCGACTAAAACAGTGATTCCCAGAAAAAGTATACAAAGACAACTACACCACCCACCAGGATGGAAAAGGCGTAAGTCTGGACATAGCCTGTTTGCAGCTTTCTGATAAGTCCCCCACAGCTTTCCACGATACCGGCCACCCCATTGACGATGGCGTCGATGACTCCCACGTCCACCTTCTGCCACAGGAAGGTGGCGAAGTCCTTCGTCCCCTGCACGAACACGCTGTTGTAGAATTCGTCCACGAAGTATTTGTTGTAGAGGAGCGTGTAAAGACCCCGCATTCCCCGCGCCAAGCGGACGGGCAGCTCCGGATTCTTGATATAGAAAATATAGGCCACCGTGATACCTATCAAGGCCACGATGACGGAAACGGCCATCATGGTAAACTCCAGCGACGCCGAGGCGTGGGCGACGGCATGGGCTCCCTCTTTTACCGCCTCGTGGGCCCCTCCCCCCATGATGGGTTCGAGAAACTTTTCAAATCGGTTGGAGCCGCCCAGCACCGGAGGAATACCCACGTATCCGCCCACCACGGACGCGATCGCCAGGACGATCATGGGATAGGTCATCACCTTGGGGGATTCGTGGAGATGGTGCTTGGTCTCCTCGTCCATTCTCGGTTTCCCGAAAAAGGCTACGAAGGTGAGGCGGAACATGTAGAAGGCCGTCAGCCCGGCGGCCAGGGTTCCCATGATCCAGACGAAGATATGGCCGCGGTGAAACGACTGCCAGAGGATCTCGTCCTTGCTGAAGAACCCGGAAAACCCGGGGATCCCGGAAATGGCCAGGGTCGCCATCATGAAGACCCAGAAAGTCACGGGCATAAATTTCTTCAATCCGCCCATCTTCTGAATATTCAACTCGCCCGCCATGGCGTGCATGACGCTCCCAGAAGCCAAGAAGAGAAGACCCTTGAAAAAGGCGTGGGTCATGAGGTGAAAGATACCGGCGCTGAAGGCCCCGACCCCGACCCCCACGAACATGTAGCCTAACTGGCTCACCGTTGAATAGGCCAGGATCCGCTTGAAATCGTTTTGAACCAGGGCGATGGTGGCGGAGAAAAAGGCCGTCAACACGCCGACGACAGCGACCACTTCCAAGGTCGCAGGTGCCATGCTGTAGAGCACGTTACAACGGGCGATCATGTAGACCCCGGCCGTGACCATGGTGGCCGCGTGGATCAAGGAGCTGACAGGTGTCGGACCTTCCATGGCGTCCGGCAGCCACACGTAGAGGGGAATCTGGGCCGATTTCCCCGTGGCGCCCACGAACAGCAGGAGGGTGATGGCCGTCACGGTGGTCGGACTGAAAAGCTCGGCGTGCTTGAACACCACGTCGAAGTTGAGGGACCAGATGCCGTGCTGGCTGAGCGTCGCCACGATCAGAAAGAGGCCTAAAACAAATCCGAAGTCCCCGATTCGGTTGACCACGAAGGCCTTCTTTCCCGCGTTGGCCGCGGAATCCTTCTCAAACCAGAAACCGATGAGGAGATAGGAACAGAGGCCCACGCCTTCCCATCCCACGAACATCAGGAGGAAACTGTTGGACAGGACGAGGATCAGCATGGAGAAGACGAACAAGTTCAGGTAAACGAAGAAGCGGCGGAAACCGGGATCGTCGTGCATGTATCCGCCGGAGTAGATGTGGATCATGAAGCTGACGCCGGTCACGACCAATGTCATGACGATGGACAGGGGATCCAGCATAAAGGCGATCTGGGTCTTGAACTTTCCCGCGATGATCCAGTCGAAAAGGACGTTCTCAAAATGGCGGGCGTGGGGTTCTACCTTCAGGAGTTCAAAGAAGAGGATAAGGGTTGTCAGGAAGGACAGCCCAATGGCCGACGCGGCGATGATGTGAATCCACGAGCGTTTGAACTTTACACCCAACAGCCCATTGATCAAAAAACCAACCATCGGGAAGAAAGGGATTAGCCAGATATACGATGCCATCGAATGATCTCCTTCGTTATCCTTTAAGCAGATTGAATTCGTCTAATTTAATGGAATCCTTTTTCCTATACATCATCAGGAAAATGGCCAGCCCCACCGCCGCCTCAGCCGCCGCTACCGTCATCACGAAGAAGACGAACATCACGCCGTCGATGGAGTGAAGGTAGCTGGATGTGGCGATCAGTGTGAGGTTGACGGCGTTCAGCATCATCTCAATGGACATGAACACCACGATGGCGTTGCGACGCGTGATGGCGCCGATGACACCAATGATGAACAGGATCGCGCTTACAACGAAATAGGCCTGAACGGGAATCATTGATCCTCTCCTCCAAACGCTTTCTTTTTGCTTAGCATAACGGCCCCCACCATCGCGGCAAGAAGCAGGATCGAAGCCACTTCGAAGGGAAGCAAGTATTTCGTAAACAGAAGGGAACCGATGGTCTTTGCATCTCCAATCGAGGAGAGCGCGCCCATCTTTCCTTTCACACTATTCAAACCCACGACCAGGATGAGCGCAAACATAAACAGAACGCTCACGATCACGCCGGCTATCTTCGTCTTCGTCACCTTCATCTTCAGCTTTTCTTCCTTGCTGAGATCGATCATCATGATGACGAAGAGAATCAGCATCATGACTGCCCCGGCGTAAACAATGATCTGAATCATGGCCATGAATTGGCACCCCAGCAGCAGGTAGAGAACGGCGGAGGCGACAAAGGCCAGAATCATGAAAAGGGCGCTGTGTACGGTGTTCCTGCGCGTGATCATCAGCAGCGATGACGCGATTGCCAGCAGGCTTGTGATGACGAATATCACCCATTTCGCGATTAGAACGGCCATGCTTTCTACTCCTATTTGTCCAGATAGTCCTGTGTTACCAGACGGTCGATCGTCAAGATGAAATCCTCACGACGATAGTCTGTAAAATCGTATTTCGAGCCCATGCGAATGGCATCCACGGGGCACGCTTCCACGCAGAATCCGCAATAGATGCAGCGAATGGCGTTGATTTCATAACTGATGGGATAGCGAACGCCGTCTTCATCCTCCCCCGCCGTGATCTTGATGCACTTCGAGGGGCAAACGGCGGCGCACAGCCCACACGCCACGCACTTGAACATGCCGTTTTCGTCCACGTTGAAATAGTGAATCCCGCGCCAACGGGGGGCGACTTCCCTCCGCTCTTCAGGATACTGAATGGTAATCGGCTTGGAAAAGAATCTGCCGAGTGTGTATTTCAATCCCTTTATCAGCGGAACAATCATCGAATCTTCCTCCTATAAAGCCATCACAATAGCGGTTACCACCACGTTCGCCAGGGTCAGAGGCAGCAGGATCTTCCAGCCGAAATGCATGATCTGATCATACCGCAGCCTCGGGAAGGTCCCGCGTTCCCAGATGCAGAAGAAAACCAGGACGAAGGTCTTGATAAGGAACCAGAGAACACCCGGGAGAAACGGTCCCTGCCAGCCGCCCAGAAACAGCGTCGTCGCCACGGCGCAGACCACGACCAGGTGGGCATACTCTCCCATGAAGAAGAGGGCGAACTTCATGCTGCTGTACTCGATGTTGTATCCACAAGCCAGCTCCGCCTCCGCTTCCGGCATGTCGAAGGGCGTCCGGTTGATTTCCGCCAAGGCGCAGACCATATAGAAGACAAAGGCGAACGGCTGATAAACCACGTTCCACATGTGGGCCTGTTTCTCGACGATGACGGAAAGGCTCAAAGAACCGCTGAGCATGATGACGCCGATCACGGACAGGCTCAACGCAAGCTCATAACTGATCATCTGTGCCGCGGCGCGCATGGCCCCGATCACGCCGTACTTGTTCCCGGAGGCCCAGCCCCCGAGGACGACGCCGTATTCACCGATAGAGGCAAGGGCGAAGAGATAGAGGATCCCCACGTCCAGGTCCGTGATCCTCAGGTGGATGGTATGACCGAACAGGGTAATCTTGTCCCCGAAGGGAATCACCGCGATGAGGCACAAGGCGGAGGCGACCGTAATCATCGGGGCAATGATAAAAACAGGCTTGTCCGCGTTTGCGGGAATCAGGTCCTCTTTGAAAAAAGCCTTGATACCGTCGGCGATGGGCTGCCACAGTCCAAAGGGCCCCACCCGGTTGGGACCGAAACGGACCTGAACACGTCCCAGCACCTTTCTTTCGAGGAGTGTCATGTAGGCCACACACCCCATGAATATCCCGAAAACCACAATGACCTTTACGATTGACTCAATCAATAACGCCATTTCCCATTTCCTTTTTTAAGACTTCTGCAGTTTTACCAGAACGTGTCCCGTAAAGGGCGTCTTGGTCTTACCGTCCATTTCAAAGGGGAAGAGACTCAGGATACCCGTCTCGCGATAGTGACCCTTAACGACCAGGTGTCCCTCTTTCGCCTCCTCGGACAGGGTCGGAGAAATAGAAAGCTCCCCCTTTTCCGTCTTTATGGTAACCGTACTCCCCTCTTCCACTCCCAATCTCGCCGCGTCTTTGGGGTTTATCAGGTACTCGGGCTCCTTGCCGAGCTTTTCAACGGCCGAGGCGTATACCTCACCCGTGCCATAGTGATGGTTGTAATGAAGATCCACGGGCACCAGAAAGAGGTGGCCGTTCTCTTCCATTCTCGTGGCCTGGTAGGAAACCTGGAAGAAGGTCAGTTTGTCCCGCCCTTCGTCTTTACGACCGTCGTGATCGAATATCTCCGAGGCCTTTCCCTGAATGGATTCCGGCGCAAGATCGATTTCGAGTTTCATCTTTTCCGCGATATCGCTGAAAACGGCTCCCGCGGATCTCGTCTCCCCCATGGGATCAAGAACCTGGTTGACCGCCCTTTTCTTTCCCTCCATGTTGATGAAGGTTCCGGATTTCTCCATGAAACTGCAAGACGGGATGAAAAGATCCGCCTTTTTCGCCGTCTCCGTTTCAAAAAGATCGACCACCATCAGGAAGTCCAGGTTTTCCAACGCCTCTTTCACGTAGGAGGTGTCGGGAAGCGCCGTAACGGGGTCTTCTTCCACGACGACCAGGGCCTTGATTTTTCCTTCCTTGGCCGCGCGTACCATTTCTCCGTAAGAGAGATCGTTTCCATAAGCTGTTTGGATCGCCAGCGCGCCCCAGCCGTTGGCGTAGGCCGTTACGGGAAACCAACCGATTTTCTTGCCGGAGGCGACACAGGCCACGGCCAGGTTGGCGAAGGCCTCGACCTTCTGATTCCCCGCCGCTGTCTGCCCCAGCGCGCTCCCGGAGACGAAGGACACGGAGCCGCACTCTTTCAAGAGGGCCACGGCGGTCTCGAACATTTCACGGTCAATCTGGGCGGCGTCACAGACGGCGTCAGCGGAGTAGTCCGTGAGTTGCTTCGAAAGGTCCTCCCAGCCACTGACCTTTTTCACGCCGTCGTTTTCACCGAAGGCGGCCTTGATCAGGCCGTTGAAAACGGGAATTTCCGTTCCCGAATTGCAGGTCAGAATCGCGTCCGATATTTCGTCCAGCCGCGTTTTGAAGGCGTTGATGGTGATGACCTTCGTATCGTGGAGCCTTTGCGCCACGCGGATGCGATTGGCCAAGACCTGGGCCGTCGCGTCCAGATCCCCGCCCGCGACCACGATCACGTCGGATTCCAAGAGGCCGTCCAGGTCATCGAACGACGAAACGCCCTGGAGGACGGGCAGCGACGTGGTATGCGCGGACAGGTCGATACGGCTGGAGGTGTCCACGTTGGGGACGTTCAGGCCGCTTTTGGCAAATTCGAAGAGGGCGATGAGATCTTCGTTCGACAGCCTGGCGGAGGCGATAAAGCCGACCGCCTCAGGCCCTTTCTCTTTTATCACCTCACGGAGCCGGTCAATGGCGTTCTCATAGGCCTCATCCCATGTCGCATTAACCCATTCCTCCGCCTTCTTGATCTTTGGCTCCGTAAGCCGTTCCTCGCTCGACACGTAGTCATAGAAGAACCGTCCCCGGACACACAGGCTGCCGTAGTTGGGTCCTTCCTCGGTGACATCGTCTGTTTTTATGTTGACGGGTTTGTTTTCATAGGCGCTGACTTCCATCTGGCAGCCCACGCCACACTGCCCGCACGTGGTCTGTTTCCGCTCGATCTGCCACACGCGCCCCCTCAAGGGGTTGACCGCCTCCGTCAGGGCCCCGACGGGACAGACCGAGAGGCACTCGCCGCAGGAGTAACACCGTTCCGGTGCCACCGGGTAGATGACGGAGCGGTATCCCGTTTCCTTGATATCGATGGCGGCATTCCCCACCAACTCGTGGCACACGTGAACACACCGAAGGCAGAGGACACAGCGGTCATACCATTGGCGAATCAACGGGGTCGAAAAGGGAACGTGCTCCCGTTCAGGCTTCTTGGCGTGAAACGGCTGCTCCGCGATACCGAACTCATAGGCGAGATCCTGGAGACGGCACTCCCCTCCCTTGTCGCACACGGGACAATCAAGGGGGTGATTGACCAAGATGAGTTCCATGGCCTGACGGCGCATCTTCAGGACCCGTCCCGTGTTCGTGTGGACCTTGATGCCGTCCATGACGGGCGTGGTACACGCGGCCATGGGCATGGGATATCCTTCGATATCCACCACGCACAGACGACACGAGCCGATGGGATGAAGGTGTGAATGATAACAGAGCGTAGGGATGTAAATCCCGTTTTCCCGCGCTACTTCGAGAATCGTTTTCCCTTTTTCTGTCTCAATTTCCTTGCCGTTTATTGTAATATGCACCGTCATTCACATTCTCCAAAAATGATTACGACCATTTTTATCTCGCAACCCATGTGACCCCGCGTACTCAAATGGCAACCAGCCCGATCCTGTAGCACCTCAGGCAACGATCCGCCTCTTCAATGGCCTCGTTGACGGGAAATCCTGATTCCACCTCGTCAAAGGTATATTTCCGCGTTTCGGGAGGCAGCATCTTCAGGTGTTTCCTCTCCCGTCCATCGATGATACCGATATCCTCGTTCGGGTCGTAGACCCCGATGGCCGAGAAGAAGTCCTCCATCAACTCCTCGTCGGTCCTTTTCACCTCTTCCCCGCTGAGATACTGGTGGATCCTGAAGGCCGCGGTCCGGCCGCCGCCGGCGGCCTCAACCAATGCCCCCGGTCCGGTCACGCAGTCACCGGCGGAAAAGATCCCTTCCACGCTGGTCATCATGGTCTCGGGATCAACGACGATCGTGTTCTTCCTCGTCACCTCGAGTTGGGTATCCGCGTCGATGAACGAAAGGTCGATGGTTTGTCCAATGGCGGGGACGATGATGTCCGTATCGATGATGAACTCCGATCCCTCCACGGGAATGGGCCGCCGCCGACCGCTTTCGTCCGGCTCACCCAGTTCCATCCGAATCAATTCCACGCCGACGACCTTCCCGTCCTCCGCGATGATCCTCGTGGGATTACACAGGAAGTGGAATTTTACCTGCTCTTCCTCGGCGTCCTTGATCTCCACGTCGTCCGCGGGCATCTCCTTCTTGGTACGGCGGTAAACGAGATTCACGTCTTCCTTCCCGATGCGGAAAGAACACCGAACGCAATCGATGGCCACGTTCCCGCCTCCGACGACCACCACCTTTTTCCCTTCGGGATAAGGGTCACGGCCCTGATTGATATCGAGGAGATACTTGACGCCGGGAATGAAGCCCTTGTAGCCCGCGTCCTCTCCCTCGACGCGCATGCTCGAGCTCCCTTGGGCGCCGACCCCGATGAAGATCGCGTCAAACTCGTCCCGTATCTGTTTCATGGTGATATCGCGGCCCACCATGGTGTTGTACCGGATTTCAACCCCCATGGACTGAATAATCTCGACCTCACGTCGAAGAATCGGCCGGGGGAGCCGGTAATCGGGAATCCCCATGGCGGACATGCCGCCCGGCTCGTCGAAACGTTCGAAGATGGTGACCTGGTACCCCTTTTCCGCCAGGTAGTAGGCGCAGGTAACGCCCGCGGGCCCCGCCCCAATGATTCCCACCTTCTTGTCTTTCTTTTCGGTCGCCTTGGGCAGTTTGGGGGGATGATGCTTCTCCAGCTCAAAGTCCGCCGCGAAACGCTTCAGGTATTTGATCGAAATGGACTCGTCCACGTTGGCGCGGCGACAGTTCGACTCGCAGGGGCGCACGCAAACGCGTCCCAGAACACCCGGGAGGCAGGTGTTTTCCCGTATCACCTCCAGGGAATCCAGGAATCTCCCATCCTTGATCAATTCCACGTACCGGGGAACGTTGAGATGGGACGGACAGGCGTTCATGCAGGGGGCCGTCACCTTCGAGACGAAACGTGGTTTTTCCCCCTTCGCCTCCTGTTTCTTCTTTCCCTCGACGGCCTTTTCGAAGTCATCCTTGAAATAGGTGATGGCGTCGATAACGGGGACGGGGGAAGTCTGTCCGATGGTGCACTTGGAGGACTGTCGAATCGTCTCACCGAGGGATTTCAGGGTCTCAAGGTCTCCCTTTTTCCCCTTTCCATCGGCGATGTCCCGCATGATTTCCAGCATGACCTTGGTCCCGATTCGACAGGGGATACATTGCCCGCACGACTCTTCCTGAACCTTCTCCAAAAATGCGACGCAGAGATCCACGATGGAAACATCAGAATCCTTGATGACGAATCCACCCCACCCCATGAAGGCCTTGACATCTTTCCCCTGAAAAAAATCTGCTGGAAGCGAGATATCTACAGGCGGCTCAAACTCTTCGGGTTTCTTCTCTCGGTTGTCAACGACCTTACCGTTCCAGCAGCTGAATAGGACTCCACCCATTCTATTACTCCCGTTCTTGCATCATCATTTATTTATCAATTTCTCCAAGCACGATATCAATGCTTCCGATCACCGTTACCACATCCGCAATGAGACACCCCTCTATCATCTTCGGTAATGCGGCGAGGTTGAAATAAGAGGGGTTTCTGATCTTGATTCGAAACGGCATATTGGAACCGTCACTCACCACGTAGAACCCCAGTTCACCCTTGGGGTTCTCGGCGCTGAAAAAGACCTCGCCCTCCGGGACCTCGAAACCGGAAGACGCTATTTTGAAATGGCGAATCAAGGCGTCGATGTCCTTGTACACGTTCTCTTTCGGGGGGAGGCTTACCTTGGGATCGTCCGCGATGACCTCTCCCGAGGGCATGTTGGTGATCGCCTGTTTGATGATCCGGTTGGATTGGCGCATTTCCTCGAGGCGCACCTTGTACCGGTCGTAGACATCCCCCACCGTCCCCACGGGTATCTCGAAATCGAAGTCTTCGTAACTGCTGTAGGGGAATTTCTTCCGGATGTCCCACTTAACCCCGGAACCACGCAGAACCGGTCCCGTTACCCCGAAGTTCAAGGCGTCTTCCTTCGAGAGGATGCCGACCCCCTTCGTTCTCTGCAGCCAGATGGGGTTTTCGGTCAAAAGGGTTTCGTATCCGTCGATATATCCCGGGAATTTTTCCACGAAGTCCATGACCAGAGTCTCAAAATTCTCGGGGACGTCCGCCGCCAAGCCGCCGATTCGCATATAGCTTGGGGTGAGCCGCGCGCCGGAGACATGCTCCAGGATATTTATGACCGTTTCACGCTCGCGGAAGGTGTAGAACAGGACCGTCATGGCCCCGATGTCGAGGGCGTGGGTGCCCAGCCAGATGAGGTGGGCGGCGATCCGCTGCAATTCCGCGAGGACGACCCGAATGTATTGCGCCCGTTTGGGAACCTCGATCCCCAGGAGCTTTTCGACGGCCATGACATAGGCCAGGTTGTTGTTCATGCCGGCGGTGTAGTCGAGGCGATCCGTGAAGGGAATGAATTGGTGATACGTCCGTTCTTCCGCCAGTTTCTCGACACCGCGGTGCAGATGACCGATAATCGGGGTTGTCTTGACGATATATTCACCGTCCAACTCCAATAAAAGCCTCAATACTCCGTGTGTTGCGGGGTGTTGAGGACCCATATTGACCGTCATGTATCTTGTTTCCGCCATCATCTTCCTCAATCAATATTTTGAATGATTCAACCCCTCACGCCCTGAAAGGCTCTTCGAAATGAAAACCCTTGGTCGGAAAATCTTTTCTTAAGGGATGCCCGTCAAATTCGTCGGGAAGCAGAAGCTTTCTCAGATCGGGGTGATTCACGAAGTTTATCCCGAACATCTCCCACGCCTCGCGTTCGGGCCACTCCGCGCTCTTCCAGAGGTTTGACACGGACTCTATCTCCGCCCCTTCGTCAAAATAGATCTTCACGCGAATCCGAAAGACGTGCTCCGTGGACGTCAGGAGGTAGGAAACCCCGAACCTCGGGGAAGCCTCCTTCCCGAAATCGAGACCCGCCAGATCCGTCAACACGTCCATCTTGAAGGGTTCTTCGTCTCTAAGGAACGTGCACACGGGGATGAGGGACTTGTAATCGACATCGATCGTCAGCTCTTCCCTGAATATCTTGTAGCCCTGGATCGCTTCCGGGAAGCGCTCCTTCAACAGATCCACCATCTCGTGATAGTCCATAACCTACCCCTACGCGGAAATGAGCGCGGTTTTTACGTCTTTGCGATCAAGCAGTGTTTCCTGCTCTATCTTCTTCTGAAGCTTGATGATCCCTGCCAGAAG
>CAZKUZ010000285.1:0-7568 GCA_964556045.1 uncultured Thermodesulfobacteriota bacterium
GGGGGCGGAGTTGATGATCTTCTCCTCCGGCAGGGAGGTGTGGGGACGGAAGATGGCGGGGGGAACGAGGGACCCGGCATAGAGGATCAGCCCGGCCCTACGAATCCGATCCACCGCCTTGAGGGTGATCAGTTCCGGGTCACCGGGACCCGCGCCGATGAAGCTGACGATGGCCATGGGTGCCTCCTTCAAATCCTGAGTGTTGAAAAAGAAAAAAATTTGTCAAACGTTTAGTCCTTTAGATTGTTTGCTCCAGTCCCTTTCGCAAGACTTCTTTTATGTCTCACAGATGCTTCGACGGTTCACTTTTACCTGTCCCGGCGATTTTTTTCAACTCTCGTAACAGGAATCGCTGAATGCCGGGCCCGTGTCAAAATGCTTTGATGGTGGGAGGATAATACTGGAAGCCGGTTTGTATTTTTCAGGGCCTGTTCTTTTCCCTGGATGGTCGTCTCTCCAAATTTGTCTCTTTTCAGGTGAGGAAATATCCGTGAAGAATACCCTCCTCATAGGAAAGATTTCCACACGAGATTCTTTTGACTCAGCTTTCCATTCTCATGGGGGAGAATGTGAAAACATGTCTTATTTCAGATAATTATCGCTTACCTTTCGCCACTTCTTGGAGGGATCGAACGCCACCTTGTGATTGACGATGTCCGCCGTTTTGGGGCCCAAGTCGATTTCGTAGATGACGCCTTTCTGGTTGACGGCGAAGGTCATGATTCCCGAGACGCCGTATTTCGCGGGATAGGCGATCATCCCGAATCCCAGGACCATGTTGCCGTTGACGACGTAGTCATAGGCTCCGCCGGGTGCGTTTTTCCCCTGCCGGGTGAGAATCTTGAAGTAATACCCATGGTAGGGGACCGGCTTTTTGGAGGTTTTCCGGTATCCCTCCGCGGCGGCCGCGGCGATTAGCGGGCCGAAGGGACTCTGTTCCTCCCCGGGTTTCGCAGGCCAGTAGAGGCCGTTCTTTTTTCCGGGGTCGCTGTTTATCTTCTGGGCGAATTCCAGGATTCCGTCTCCGTCGCGGTCTTTGCTCGCGTATTCCAGTTGAGCCTCCACGTAGGCCTCCAGAACCTTGATGGCCATGAGCTCGTTGGCGCCGATGCGGCGGTTGATGATCTCTTCCCGTCCCGCCTTCGTATCAAAATACCACTTGTTTCCCACCTTGACGATGGGGACGGGATAGGGCCATTCCTCCTTTCCGAGGTAGAGGACAGCCTTGTCCGGTTTTTCCAACTCGACCTTGTGTTTTTCATCGTATTTTTCGAGGAACTTTTTCACGGCCTTCCTGGCCTGGACCTTGTCGCCCGAGAAGATGATATCTTTCGCATCCGGCCCGAGGACCTTTAGGGCTTGCTTGGCGTCGAGGTTCCGAACAGCGGAAATCAGGGCGGAGACCGCGGCTTTGGGGGAGTCGAAGGCTTGCCCCTTGGGACGTGCAGTTGCAGCGGCCACGGGGATGGCCATGGTATTTATGATGAAAATGCCTATGATCAATCCCCAGAAAACGAGCTTGCCCGCTGAGATTACGACCGGATTTTGTTTGTTCTGTTCAGTCATTATGGTTTCTCCATTTAATGCTTTGTTGACTCTGCCTTTGCCACGATTAAATCCTGCTTATCTCCGGCGGCCGCCGCCTCCGCGACGTGCTCCCCCGCCCCTGGGGCGGCTGTAGCTTCGGCTGCGACTGTAGTTGCGGCTGGTGCGGCCCCGGCTGCTCGAACGATAAGCCTGGGAGCGGGAACCGGAGACGTTGAAGGAATTGGAGCGTTGCGGCCGTGAACGTTGCACGTTGCTCCTCGTGGGTCGGGTGGTGTTCTGCTGCCTCTGCTGGGCACGCTGTTTCACCTGTTGAGCCCTCTGCTGCCTCTGGGGCGCATTGTAAGTGCCGCCGCCGCGCTGCCCAGCCGGACGATTGGCCCGCTTCTGTTTGATGGCCTGCCGTGTTTGCTGATCCATCCGGGGCTTATAGCCTCGGCTTTCCAGGTTTCTTTTGACAGCGGCTCGATCTACCTGTCCGTAGCGCTTTCTTATCGCGGGATTGTTGTAAGCCACGCCGCGTCTATGCTGAGGGTTGTGGCGCCAAGCCTGACGGTTGACGTTCCGAGGACCCCGGTTGACGTTGATGTTTCGGTTGACATTGACGTCGACCCTTCCGCGCGCCCAGTTGGCGTGATACCAACCGTGGGACAGGGCCGCGCCGACGACGACGCCGGCCACGAACCTGAATTGGGGAGGCGGGGGATACCAGACGTAGGGGGGATGGGAGGGATACCACCAGGGACCGTAGACGTAGGAACAACTGTATGAAGGCACGTAGATGACATCCGGCTTGGCGGGTTCGATGATGATGGTATCGCCCTCTTCTACCACTTTCTGCTCCTCCGTGCTCTTCAGGTTTCCCTTCTCCTTCGCCTTGGCGCGGAGTTTCTGCACCATGTCGAGGACGGCCTTCTGATTCTGGAGGAAATAGTCACCAAGCTCCTTTGTGGCATCCAGGTTCTTGCTCATGGCCTCGAGGACGGTGGGGAAATGACACAACGATTTCACGCTCACGTCCCACTTTTTTTCTTCGAGTGCCTTGTCCAGCGCCTCGTCCTTTAAATCGGTGTGTTCCCGCATGAAGCGCGCCGCTTCCACGATCTCGAGAGGATAAGTGGATGCCACGAACATCTGCATCAGCAAAGGATCCGGATAGAGGGCGATGGGCGCCAGAAGTTGGGCAAGCCTTGCCTCATCGATAGGGGCATTTTGGGCATTTTCCGCAGTGCCTGCAGCGCCTGTTTCCGCCGCTTGTGCCTGGTTTTGTGCGGCTGGAGGATTGTCCTGGTTCTGCGAAAAAGCGGGATTTATAAAGAGCAAGGAAATGATAAGGAAAATAAATCCCCATCGAAAGTGGTAGTCCCTTTTCATGATTTTCAGCCTCCTTTGGCTGCCTGGTTTTTTATTAGTAAAAGCTACTTTTCAAAATAACATATACTATATGAATGGTAATGTCCAGTAAGGCCCTGGTCATGGGGTGGAGTATGTTTGTGTCGTGCGCGCGTGGAGACGTCTTGACAAAAAGAAGGGAAACAGGGATTCTCCAAAAGATATGAAGCAAAGCCATTACAGGGAGATAACACCGGCTGGGCTCGTTCTTGGAGTTTTTCAAGGCATTGTGATGACCATGGCCTTCACCTACGCGGGCCTGAAGCTGGGGTTTACCATGGCAGGGTCCACCATTGCCGCGATTCTCGGATTTGTTTTTCTGAAAGGGATCCTTAAAAAAGGAACAATCGTTGAGAACAACATCAATCAAACGGTTGCCAGCGCGATTAATATTTCCAGTGCCGGAATCATCTTTACCTTTCCGGCCCTGCTGCTTATGGGAAGGCCTTTCCCTCTTTTGCCCATCGTTTTGGCGTCTGTGGCCGGCTCTTTTTTAGGGATCATGGTCATTATCCCCATGCGCCGGCAGATGATCGAGTTGGATCGTCTGAGGTTTCCAACGGGGACGGCGGTTTCCACGATTTTGATGGCCCCGGGCGCGGGCATCCAGAAGGCAAAGCTCATGTTCGCCGGTGTGTTCCTCTCCTCTGTGACGGTAATCCTCATCAAGGTGGGGATCTTGCCGGGGGAGCTGAAAGTAGGGGCCTGGTTACATCTGCCGGGCTATACCAACACCGTGATCGCTTTGAGCCTCATGAACTTTGGCGCGGGACTCCTTGCGGGTCGGCCGGGTCTTCCTTTGGCGGTCGGGGGAGTTCTGGGCTGGTGGGTTCTCTCGCCGGTGGCGCATCGAGCGGGGTGGGTGGCTCAGCTTTCCTCCGGCTCTTTTTACACGGCCCTTCTGCGCCCCCTGGGGATCGGGGTCTTGATCGGCGGGGCCCTGATGGGTGTCGTGATCTCCCTTCCCGCCATCAAGGCCGCTTTGGGTTCGTTGTCCAAGATGAAGGGGAAAGGTTCTTCGGCGAGCGCGGAGGAGCTTCCTTCCAGGGTTCTTCTGTGGTCGATCGGCCTCTCACTCGTAGTGCTTTTTCTCGCCACCTACATTACGGCGCCCCGTCAGGGGGTGTTGTTGAGCGGGGCGATTGCCGTGGTGGGGACGGTATGGATCGCCCTGGCTGGTATTATCGTGGCACAGTGCACCGGGATGACCGATATGTCCCCTATCTCCGGCCTGGCCCTTATCGCGGTGACACTCATTCTGGCGATGACCCATAAGCATACGGTTCTGGCAATCCTGGTGGGAACGACCGTGTGCGTGGCTATTTCCCAATGCGCGGATATGATGCAAGACCTGAAGACGGGGTTTCTGGTGGGGGCCCATCCGAGGCGGCAGCAGATATCCCAGATTGCCTTTGCCTGGATTGGGCCAATCGTGAGCATCGGGACAGTTTTGCTTCTGTGGCATACGTCGAGCGGCGCCCCGGGGTTTGGCCCCCAGAGCGCGGCATGCCTTCACAACGCGCCGGGATGTCTTCCCGCTCCCCAGGCCACGGCTCTCAAGGCTATGGTAGAGTCGGTGATTCAAGGCCAGGCGCCCGTGGACAGGTATCTGGCGGGCGGGCTCCTTGGGGGTGTTCTTTCCCTCGTTCCCGGAGGGAGCCTGGGGGTTCTCGTGGGTCTTGCCATGTATTTGCCGTTCTCGATTACCTTGGGTTACGGGCTTGGATGCCTTGCCAATATGTTCGTGGTTTCCAAAAAGGGAAAAGGGTGGTTTGAGGATAAGGGAGTTCCCTTCGCGGCGGGCCTGATCGTGGGGGAGGCGTTGACAGAGCTGACTTTTTCCTTTCTCATCATCGTGAGGAGCTTGAATTGAAGACGCTGGGCTACGTCTTATTTCTGGGAGGGATAGGGGCCGGCGCGGTTTTGGCCGTGATGCCCCGCATTCCTTGGACCGGATTCGTTCCTCTCATCGCGGTGGCTTTGATAGGGGTTTTCATTATGCGATTTGAGGCCCGGCCGAAAGCGGAAGATGACGGGGAGGCAAGGCAGGGAGAAAACTTAAGAGAGCGGTTGGCGGCCGTTTCTCAGAGGATAACGAGGTTGATTGATGAAGGTGATTGGTCGGATCGCCCAAGCGTGAAAAGAGAGATCGAGGAAATCGAAGCCATCGTGGCTGACGTGGTGGAGGGGAGACAAGAGGCGATCACTCGCCTTGGTTATGGCGGTTTTTCGGGGATATTTGTCCCCGTGGCCCAAGGAGAAAGAAACCTCCACCGGGCATGGTCGGCCCTTGTCGATGGTAATATGGAAGAGGCGCGAAATGTCCTGGAGGAATCCGCGGTATCCTTCAAGCAGGCGTGGCTTCAAGCGCGCGAGGCCATGGAATAGATGATCTCTATCCAGTGATAGCCCGCCTCGATCTTGATGATCTGGAAGGAATCGTGTAACGTGTACCGATCAGGCCTTGGCAAAATTATCGAAGGGGATCCATGATGAAAAAAACAGCCTTCTTGACCTTGTTGTGTTTCATGTTGAGTGCAACGGCCGCTTTGACTTGCACGACGATGCTCGTGACGAAGGGGGCGTCGAAGGACGGCTCGGTCTTCGTGGCCCACTCCGACGACAGCGAGCTGTTCGACCAGCGCATCGTGTTCGTTCCGGCGGCGGATCACAAGCCGGGCGAGATGCGTCCCGTCTATTACGATGCCGCATCCCTGGGGGACAAGCCGGAGTATAATTCCTTCCTGCGGTACCGTTACGTGGGAACCCACCGGGGTCCCACCTACAACGTGCCGGACCGGCCGCGGAACATTCCCATCGGCGAGATTCCCCAAGTGCCCCATACCTACGCCTACTTCGACGGCAGTTACGCCATCATGAACGAGCATCAGCTCATGTTCGGGGAGTGCACGGACGGGGCGAAGGTGACGGCCCAGCCGGTGCCGGGGAAGCTGATCTTCTACAGCGCGGAGCTGAGCCGCGTGGCGGCGGAGCGGTGCAAGACGGCGCGGGAAGCCGTGAAGCTGATCGGGCACCTGATCGACACCTACGGCTATTACGGCACCGGTGAGACCCTTCCCATCGGGGACCCCAACGAGGGATGGGTCATCGAGATGGCCCCCAGCCCGGAGGGAAAGGGCGGCCTCTGGGTGGCGAAGAAGGTGCCGGACGGGGAGGTCTTCGTCGCGGCGAACGAGTTCCGCATCCGGGAGGTGGATCCCGATGATCCGGACATGATGTATTCCAAGAATCTCTTCCGGGTCGCCAAGAAATACGGGTGGTGGAAGCCCGAAGACGGAAAGCTGGACTGGCTTAAAACCGTGAGCCTCGGCGAATACAATCATCCCTACTATTCGCTGCGGCGGGTCTGGCGCCTGCAATCCCGCATGGCCCCGTCCATGCATCTGTCCCCCTGGGTCAAAGACGGCTTCACGAAAAAGTATCCCTTTTCCATCAAACCGGACAGGAAGCTGGGCGTCCGGGACGTGATGAGCCTCTACCGGGATTATTACCAGGGGACCGAGTTCGATCTTTCCAAGGGGGTGACGGCGGGGCCCTTCGGCTGCCCGTACCGCTACCCTGGCCCCATGGACCCCAAGGGCGATACGGGGGATCCCCATCGGAAGCTGAAGGGGGCCTGGGAACGGCCCATCTCCATCTTCCGGGCTGGGTTCAGCTACGTCTGCCAGGGACGGAGCTGGCTGCCCGATCCCATCGGGGGGATCGTCTGGTTCGGGCCGGATGAGCCGATGAGCACCTGCTACGTGCCCTTTTACGCGGGGGTGTCCCGAATCGCGGCCCCCTACTATACCTGCGACATCACCCGTTTCAGCCAGAAAAGCGCTTGGTGGGCCTTCAACTTCGTGGCCAACTGGGCGGCGATCAAATACAGCTACATCATCAAGGATATTCAGCACAAGCAGGATGAGATCGAAAAGGCGGAGATCAACGGGATCAAGGCGGCGGACAAGGTGGCCCTGGCGCTTTACAAGGAGGATCCCCGGAAGGCCCGAGACTATCTGACCACCTATTGCGAGAGCCAGGCGATCCAGGTGGTGAGGGACTGGTGGCGGCTGGCGTGGCGGCTGGTGGCGAAATACGACGACGGGTATGTGAACGACCCGGCGGACACGTATCTCACGGACGAGGTGGGATATCCGAAATCGTGGTACAAGAAGTCTCGTTGGCCCGACGGGCCCGTCAGCTATAAGAAGCCGAGCGAGCGGAAGAAATAGATGTCGGACGTGTCACCCTTGCACAGGTTCAAGCCCGGCGTTAAGCGGCATTTTCTGCTCGCCATGGCCGGAGGCATGTGGCTGGGGGTCGGCATCCTGCTTTTGACGTTCTCGTATACGTGGCTGCATCCCCTCCCGCCGGGACTCACGGCGCTTTTCGGCGGCGTCGGAATCGCCGCGGCGCTGGCCATCAGCCGTTTCGGGTTCCTGAAGATCGTGGACAAGAACGTGAAGCGGATCCTTCCCATGGAGGGTAAGCGGTGCGCCTTCGCCTTCATGTCGTGGAAGAGCTATCTCCTCGTGGCGGTCATGGTGGCCATGGGGATCACGATCCGCCGCTCTTCCTTTCCCAAGCCCTATCTCTCCATCCTCTACACGGGAATCGGCCTGGCCCTG
>CAZKUZ010000286.1:0-1645 GCA_964556045.1 uncultured Thermodesulfobacteriota bacterium
CACTTGGAAGCCTTCGAGACGGCTTTCTCCGACTATCTGGGATGCCGGCACGCCATCGGCGTGGGCTCGGGAACGGGGGCCCTCAGCCTGGCCTATCAAGCCATCGGATTGACGCGGGGCAAGAAGATCCTCACGACCCCGGTCACCTACGTGGCCACGGCCATGGCCGCGGCGATCCACGGGGGGATTCCCGAATTCGTGGACATCCGACCCGGTGAGGGACGGATGGACCTCGAAAAACTCCACGATCATCTCACCCAGGCAAAACGGCGCGGAACGCTCCAGGATTATGTGGCCATCGTCCCGGTGCACCTCTACGGGCGCCCGGAAGATATGATCCGCTTGTCCCGTATCTCTGAGGAATTCGGTATTCCCCTCATCGAGGACGCTTGTCAGGCCCACGGAGGGTGGTTCCCTTTGAACGAGAGGGACAAGGTCATGGCGGGAACCGCCGGGGCCATGGGCTGTTTCAGCTTCTATCCCACCAAGAACCTGGGCGCCTACGGGGACGGAGGAATGGTGGTCACCAACGATTCGGAATTGGCACGGCGGGTCCGGATGCTGAGAAACTACGGGCAAAGGGAAGAACGTCACCGGCACCATCTGATTGCCGCGAACAATCGGCTCGACGAGATTCAGGCGGCGTGGTTAAAGGTTAAGCTCCCATACTTGGATAACTACAACCGGCGCCGCCGAGAGATCGCCGCGTTCTACTCGTCCCAGTTCGCCTCCCTTCCCCTCACCCTGCCCCCGGAGGACCAGGCGGGGGAATACTCCGTGTCTCACCTCTACGTGGTTCAAACGGATCAGAGGGAGGCCCTTCAGACCTATCTCTCGGAACATGGCGTCGGAACGGCGGTGCACTATCCCATCCCGATCCATCTCCAGCCGGCCTTTGAATTTCTCGGACACCCGGAAGGTTCCTTCCCCAACGCGGAAACTTTCGCTCGAAGGGTTCTTTCCCTTCCCATGTACCCGGAGCTCACCGACGCCGAGGTGGAACGGGTGGCCTCGACCGTCAAAGATTTCTTCTGACCGGGACCATGAAGATCACCAAGGCCGCCTACGTCAAGTCCTTCGCCGAGAAAGAACGCTTGAAACTCACCTATCCCAACCAGATCGCCTTCGCGGGACGCTCCAACGTGGGAAAATCGTCGATTCTCAACTCGCTCCTCAACCGAAAGAACCTCGCCAAGACGAGCTCCACGCCGGGAAAAACCCGAATGGTCAACCTTTTCAGCGTCAACGATTCCATCTACTTTGTCGACCTTCCCGGCTTCGGCTATGCCAAGGTTCCCAAGGCCATGCAGCGGAACTGGAAAGAACTCATCGAGGCCTTCCTGCTGAACAACCCCAATCTGAAAGGAATGGTCTTAATCATCGACATCCGCCGCGGCCTTCAGGAAGAAGAACTGGCCTTCCTCGAATGGCTTTCTGTTGAGGAGATTCCCTCTATCCTGGTGGCAAACAAGATCGATAAGCTCAAGAAACAGCAGGCCAAGCGACAGATGACACAGATACGAAAAACACTGGACACGGAGATTTCCCAGGGGGACACCATCGTCCTCATCCCCTACTCCGCCCGGACGGGAATGGGGAAAAAGGATTTATGGCGGGAAATCCTCAACCTGATTCAACCTTAGAC
>CAZKUZ010000287.1:0-7199 GCA_964556045.1 uncultured Thermodesulfobacteriota bacterium
AGCCGGTTTCCGTCGTGGCGCGGCCCCTCACAGCGGAAGAGGCCATCGGGCGTCCCGAGCACGACGATTATCCCCTCCTTAAGGGGAAAGAGCGAATGATGGAGGCCCGTTTTAAGGGCGCGGCGGGCCAAGCCTATACCGATCAAATCGGGAATTTCGAGGGAACCCTTGGGGATGTTTTGGCCCTTCCGATGGACTCGAATTATCATCGGGCCGTTCTGGTCGCCACGGTCAACGCGGTGTTACGACAGCTGGGGATCATCGATAAAAGCCGTCACTGCAAGGACGAGGACCCGATGACCTGTGCCCCGAAGCTCCCGGACACCCTTGCCGCTTTTACCCCCGAAAAGGTGGGGATGATCGGGCATCAGCCGAGATTGTTGGAGGTTGTTTCCGAGAACTTCCAGGTACGGATCTGCGATCGGGATCCGGATCAGATCTCCACGAAAAAATCGGGCGTGATTGTCGAGCCGCCGGAAGCCTGGCCGGACATCGTTTCGTGGTGCGACCTCGTCTTGGCCACGGGAACCACCCTGGTGAATGACACCATCGACCACTTCGTCGTTTCCGGAAAGCCCACGGTCTTCTACGGCATCACCATCAGCGGGGCCGCCAGGCTGCTCAACCTGAACCACTTCTGCCCCCTGGGACGATGAAACCCCTCGACCTGAAGATCCTGATCCGCGGGGCGGGAGAGATAGCGAGCGGGGTGGCTTATCGCCTGTTTCAATCCCATTTTTCTATCCTGATGACGGAAATCCCGATGCCCCTTTCCATCCGCCGGGCGGTCTGTTTCTCGGAGGCGGTTTTTGAAGGAGAGGCCGAGGTGGAGGGGGTGGTGGCCGTCCGGGTGGAGGCGGTGGAAGAGATTGAGGATGTGTGGCGCCAGGAGCGGATCGCCGTCTTGGTGGACCCGGATCTGACCGTGCGGCACGAAATACCCTTCGACGTGGTTATTGATGCCACCCTGGCGAAACGGAACATCGGCACCTTCCGGGGTTTTGCCCCCCTGGTCATTGGCCTGGGGCCCGGATTCACGGCGGGCGAGGATGTGGACTGTGTCATCGAGACGAACCGGGGACATCACTTGGGCCGGGTCATCGACGAAGGGCCGGCGGAACCCGACACGGGAACCCCTGGCAGTACCCTCGGCTACACGGTGGAACGGGTCCTGCGCGCCCCGGCCGAAGGGGTTTTCAGAGGAGTCAAGGCCATCGGGGACCGGATTGCCGCGGGGGAGACCGTTGGCTGGGTGGGGGATATTCCCATGACCTCCCGGATCGAAGGCGTTCTCCGGGGCATCCTGCGGGATGGTGTGCCTGTCACCCGGGGAATGAAATCGGGCGACGTGGACCCGAGGGGACAGCGGATCAACTGTTTCACCATCTCCGATAAGGCCCGAGCCGTCGCGGGAGGCGTCCTCGAGGCCGTTCTACATAGGTTCAATCTATAGTTTTTTATCATGTCTCTAAGTGTTCTTGAGGTTATTCGATCACTAAAACTGCCTGAAAGGGCCAACATCGCCTTGACGGGGGGCGGGGGAAAGACAACGTTCCTTGGGGTCTTGGGGCACGCCTTCAAATCCTTAGGAATACCAGTTCTGCTGACCACGACCACCAAGGTTCAAAACCCCTTTCCCGTCGAGGTGGACTGGTTTGTCGCGTTGTCGGATCCGGAAGAGCTGAAGAGGCTTGTTCTGGACAGATGGGGGCCCGGTGCCCTCGGGATGGCGGTGGCGGGACCGTTTGGAAATCACAAATGGGAGGGAGTACCACCTAAGTGGCTCGATGAGCTCTACACCGCTGTTGAAGGAGGAATCATCCTCAACGAGGCGGATGGGGCCTTACGCCTGCCCATCAAGGCCCCGGCGGACCACGAGCCGGTCATCCCCGCCTCCGCGACCCACGTAATTCCCGTCCTGGGGCTTTCGGCCCTCGGAACCCCGCTGGACGAGGTCCATGCCTTCCGCCCCCGCCTAATCGCCGAGATTACGGGACTTGCTTTGGGGGATCCCATCGACGAAGCTGCCATGGCCCGCCTGGTGACCCACCCGCGGGGACTGGCGAAAGGGGCGCCGCCGGGCGCGGAGATCATCCCCTTCCTGAATCAGGCGGACACGCCGGAGCTGGAATCGGCGGGAGAACGGGTGGCGGGAAAAATCCTGACGATGTCAGGTGAAACCAGGATGGTGCTGATCGGAAGCCTGAAGCCGGTTCCCTCCCTCAAGGTTGTTGAGGGAGGGAATGAAGGCTTTAAGTTGTCCGCTAAGGTTAAGGATATATAACCGTTATAACCAGGGTTTGAACGCCGGGCGCGCTGAAGGTGACGGTTCCCGTCGCGGTATTTCGGGGAGTTGCGGCTTGGGGGCGATTGGGATATCGGGTTGCACCTGTATTGAATGTCCCCCCTCTTCCTAAGGTGGCTCCGGTCTTTGGAACATTAATGTTTGTTGGATTTGAATTCAAATTAGGATATCCCCACGCGAAACGCGCGGTAGCTATAGGTCCCACGAAACCCCCACGATTCCATGATATGGTGACAGGGACAGTATTAGGCAGGCTCGCGGTGTTTCCTTCAAAAGCAATCGAGTAGAGGTCATATCTCACGTCATTCGTGAGGCAGCGCCAAGTGGCGGAAGGACTTCTTGCAATCGTGGGAGCAAACGCTCCGCGTTCTTGATCGGCCGGGTCCACACTGATGACAAATCTGACAATTCCTGACTGGGCCATGGCTCGTTTGGATGTAAAAAGAATCTGCATGGCAGAGGCTGTGAAAATAGCGTATTTGCCTCCTTTAACTAAAAAATCTCTACGCGTGAAGTTTCCCATTTTCTTCTCCCTCTAAAAACGTGTTGTGATTTTCTATATTTAGACTCACAATCTCCCGGATCTTCATCCCAGCGGATTTGAGATCCGGATAGGTGAGATTATAGGCAGGGGTAATTTTCAGCCATTCCATGAGCTGACGGAGGTGATCTTCCCGGTGGGAGATCCAGGCCCCGATACCAATAATCTTTCTTAGGGCATCAACGGGCGTTAAGGGTTCCATCCGGATGCCGGCTCCTTTCTCGTAACCGATGAAGAAGAGTAAGGCCTTTTTAACGGGGTCAGGCGGTCTGTTCCCGGTTTTTCCGTTGGCCGGTGCGAAAAATTTCAGGGATTCTCCATAAATATTATAGGACTTCATGGCGGCGAGTTTAGGAAGGTCTTCGGACAAAACATTCCATGTGTCTTCTTTCAAGGAGATGGCGTAAGGAGTGGGCATGATCCCGACGTTTCCCGCTTCCAAGATGGCGAGGTCGTCACTCAAAAACGTGAAACCTTCTTGAACCAGGTAGGCCGTCAGGGTGCTTTTCCCTTTTCCGCTGAGGCCGGAGAGAATCACGGCGCGGTCCTTTGTTTTGACGACTGCCCCGTGGAAGACCGCCAGCCATGAGCGGTCTGGGTGGAGGGCGTCGAAGATCTCGAACAGGGCCACGTTTTTCACATAAACGAGGGACTTATCCCTGACGATCTCCTCACCGTCACGGTAGAAAGCATAGCTGTCGCCCGCCGCGATCAGGTGAAAAGTCAGGTCAGCCGTTTCCGGGGGAAAGCCTGCCTCCGCGTGGGCGATTAGGGGATGGAGGATAGTGTGGGTATCGGTGTTTCCGTAGTGAATGGTGCATCGCTTCCCATGTATCTCGTAACCTTTTGTGATGTAAGTAACGGCCTCGGGCAAGGGGGCGGGAGGGACTTCGTGAATGCCTTCTTCCATGGAGGACGTGAGGGCTTGGGCTTCTATCGATGAGAGGAGGGAAGAGACGAACGATTCGGTTTCCTCCGGTGGAAGTCCTGTCTCTTTTTCGATGTCCCTCGAGATTTCCTCTACGGATTTCCCGTTGAGATATTCCTGAAAAATGAATTTCCCTTCCGGAGAGAGGATCAGGATCCTTTCCGCTCCGTCGGAGAGGATCAGATGGTCTTCCAGGGGGATGTGGATGAAATAATTTTCATCTATCGCAAACTTACTCAACATTGCGTTTTACCTTTACCATATTTTTTTATTTTATGTCAAATCGAAAAAACATAAAAGAAAATTATGAGCTATATCTTCTACTTCTGGAATTGAAAAGGGTGGCCGATCCAGAGCGCACCGCCTCCGCCTTCGTTGGAAAACGCGATGTCGAGGCGGATCATGAGCTTGCGCATGTAGGCGCGAAGGCCAATCCCCGCGTCCAATTTCATTTTCCTGTGTAACTTTGTGACGGACCACGCATCCGCGACCCGCCCGGTCTCGATAAAGGGGACGAGCTGCCAGTAATCCCACTTCAGCCACCTCTTGATCCAGGGAATTTCTCCCAGGGGATGCCATTTCGGGGTAAAACGGAGTTCCACGGAGTAGTAGATGGCCGCCTTGTCATTGAACCGGTATCGGGGATAGGCCCGCATGCGGTAGAGCCCCCCCAGGGAAGGGCCCATGAAGTAGGGCGCGCGATGCCGAATTTCCTCTTTTCCGTTAACGATCCGGGTGCTCCAGCTGGGGGTTTCCGCCGTCCAGAAATCGAGGGCGACAACCTGCTGGCGAAACCACGTGGATTCTCCGAGGGAGAAGTATTTGCACAATTCCGTTTCCAGCATGGTCCAGGAATCGGAACTGCCGAACCATCCCCAATCCCTCGAGATGCCAAAGCGCTGGTAGCTTCCCTTGGTTGGATTCTGGAAGAAATCGGTGTTGTCGTATTCCAGGTAAAGTTTGAGACCGTTGGTGTCGATGTGTTGGGTTCCGCTTCCGATCTTGTCGATGGACTGGTGCCGATAGAAAGGACGCATGCCGACCGTTGTGATGCCTGATTTCAGGGGATTCCAGGTCGAACCTCCCGTCGGTTCTTCTTCGAGGAACCCCTTGTTCAGAATAAAGGTATGGATTCCGGAATCTTTGCCGGCCCCGATGGGGAAGACATAATGGATGTTCAGGTCCGCGAAGGAATCCCATCCCTTCTTATCCATGTAGTTGTCCTTATCGGAGTTGTTCGTCCCGGCCCTTTCGTGCAGGTACCCGGGGTTTCCGTCGATGTAGGCCTTCATCTTCCCGTATTTGCCGATGGAAATGATCGGGCTGAGGAAGAGCCTGCTTGAAAAGGGAAGTTTGTAGTCCATCAGGAGGAGGGAGAAGTTGAAAGACGAGTTGGAACTCCCCATGATTTCCATGAAAGTCCGCATTTGGTCCTGGATGAACCCGTTGGCCCCCCAGGAAATACCGTAGGCGAAATTGAACGTTTTGTTGTAGAAGGCAAACGGGAGAATGAGGTGTTGCGGATAGAGCTTTTTCCCGATTTCATTTCTTTCCCGGATGACACTGGCCCCGAAGGCGGAAGCCGCGAGCACGAGGAACAGGATGAAAAAGGCGGAAGCCACGGCGGTTTTCACTTTTGTATCCGCGGGTTCTGGCTGGGGATTCAAATATTTTTCCTGAAAAGGCTGTATTCGTGTCATCGTATATGGGGAGGGGTTGTATCACAACGGGGGAGGAATTTCAAACGGCAGGCGGCGTAAAGCGTTTTGGGGATCGGCGGGTTGTGCTGTTGACAATGTTGTGTTAAAATTAAGTATCAAAAGGAATTAAGAGGAAAGGAGAAATGATGAAAGGTTTCAGGAAGACGAACATCGAAATCGTCGGTTTTTTTGTTTTGAGTTTTGTGCTGGCAATGACGGCGACGGCCTTTGCCGTGCGTCCCGTGGTCAAGGCGGGTCTCCGGACGGTAACAGTTGTCGTCCAGGGCGTGGATACCGCGAAGGAAACCGTGACCCTGAAGGACTCCAAGGGGAATGTGGTTAGCTTGAATCTGAAGGGAAAGGTTAAAAATCTCGACAAGGTCAAGGAAGGGGATACCCTGGCCTTGGAGCTTTATCGCTCCGTGGTGATCGATTTGATTCCGAATGGGATGAAGCCGCCAAAAGAGGCCCTGTCTCCCGTAGATCTCGCCCCCCAGGGAGACAAGCCAGGGTTTAAAAACGTCAAGGTCCTGACCTATAAGGTAAAGGTCCTCGCCATCGATCGTGATAAGAGGATGGTAACTCTTAAAACCTCGGGAGGTACGTTTACGTTGAATATTTGCAAGAAGGCGAAATATTTTGAAAAAGTGAAAAAGGGTGATAACGCCGTGGCATTGGTCACGGATCCGATGATTCTGAGTATCCGTAAGTTGGAAAAGAAATGAATCATGTAAAACTCTGCGAGGTATAGATCAAATCTTGTGATCGGCATGAAAGAATCGAGGAGAAAAAGCGCCGCGGCTTAAGCCTTGGCGCTTTTTCTGGGACTGAAATTGGGGGGGATGAGAATATGAGAAGAAAACGTGACGGGAAAAAGCTGATCCTCTTTGCCATCTTCTTGGTTTTTGCCTTTGCCTTGCAGGCCGGAGCGGCAACGAAGAAGGAAAAGGCGCGGGAAGAGGTGAGAAAGACGGTCGAAAAGGTCCTCGCGCATCTCTACAAGCTTCAGCCCGGTGCGAAGGACGTGATTGAAAAGGCGGCGGGGTACGCCGTATTTTCCAATTTCGGAATGAAGATCTTTCTCCTCGGGGGTGGAAAGGGCAGGGGCCTTGCGCACAATAACCGGACCGGCGAAGAGGTTTTCATGAGGATGGTGGAGATCCAGGGAGGTCTGGGCCTCGGAGTCAAGAAATTCTCTCTCGTCTGGGTCTTCAAGAATGAAAGCGATTTCAAGGAATTCGTGGATACGGGAGTTGAATTGGGCGCCCAGTATTCGGCCTCGGCGAAAAGCGGGAAGGAGGGTGCCGGTCTCGAAGGGGCTCTCACGATCCGACCCGGGGTTTGGCTGTATCAGCTGACGGACACGGGACTTGCCCTTGAGCTTACTGTCAAAGGGACGAAGTATTACCGGGATAAAGACTTGAACTAAGAATCTTTTTTAATGTTTTCGAGTTGTTCCACCACGGCCATGGTGGGGCAACCTCGAGGACCGCAGTCTCCTAGGACGCTACCTTCTTTATTGTTCCCGTGGAAATCGGAGCCGCCGGTCTTGATGAGTCCGAAGGTGTCGGCGATTCGACTGTAACGGTCGATCATCTCTTCCGTGTGGTCGGGGTAGAAGACTTCCATCCCCTGGAGCCCCAGCTCGACCCACCTTCCCAACAGATCCGTGAGCTCATCGTCAGTGAGATTGAGGGTATAGGGATGGGCGAGGACCACCACGCC
>CAZKUZ010000288.1:0-14336 GCA_964556045.1 uncultured Thermodesulfobacteriota bacterium
TCGATCTTCTCGAGAAGCTCTTTCCGTTTCTTTTCGCGTTCCTCTTCGAGAAGGGCCCGACGGGATATGACGATATTATTCCGCTTTTCGTTGAGTTTCAGGACCTTGAACTTGAAACTTTTTCCGATGAGTTCATCCATGTTTCGGATGGGTCGGATGTCGATCTGGGACCCGGGTAAAAAGGCGATGACCCCGCCGATATCGACGGACATGCCACCTTTAACGCGCGCCACGATGGTTCCTTCGATGACGGCTCCCTCGTTGCAAGCCTTCGTGATCTCGCGCCAAGCCTTGATTTTATCAGCTTTTTCCTTTGAAATATGGATGATTCCCTCGTCATCCTCTCGGGATACGACGAGAACCTCAACCTTGTCTCCCTCGCTGACCGTAAGATTACCTTGATTATCCTTGAATTGAGAAATAGGAATTTCACCTTCCGACTTATATCCTACATCCACCAAGACGGCATCCGGGTTGATGCTGATGACGGTACCTGTGACAATCGCGCCTTCTTCTATCTGTTTCAGGCTTTCTTCATAGAGCGCCTGGAACGATAATTCTTCGTCTTGCTCTTCCTGCTTGCCTTCTCCCTCCTTTCCTAAAATTTCATCCCCCTCTACTTCTTCCGTGAAAGTGTTGAACATAAAAAGTTACCCCCTACCGATTTTTGAGCCTTTCGGCCTGTCTCTCATACCACACTTCCAAAGGAAAAAATAGATCGTTCCCTTAAAAGCATGGCACAAGAAATTCTTATATACGAAAAAAAAACACTTTTCAAGTGGACCTTGAAATTAGAAGATGACAATGAGAAATTTTTTATAATATTTAAGGAAGTCTATCACTTCGGAATCCGGGCTGTCAGAGATTTTTGAGGTAATCCACAACGGGATCGATAAGCCACTGAGGCGTGGAGGCCCCGGCCGTGACGCCAATTTTCTTTATGCCCTCGAGGGATTTGTCTTTCAATTCGTCCACGGTTTCGATGTGGTAGGTGCAAGGCTGCACCTGGGAGCAGAGTTCGGTGAGCCGGCGCGTGTTGGCGCTGTTCCGTCCCCCGATCACGATCATGCAGTCCGACTGTTTCGCGAGGCGGATACTCTCTTCCTGCCGGATCTTCGTGGCGTCGCAGATGGTGTTGAAGATAAGGACCTCGCGTGACCGGCGGATAATCTCCGTGACGATGGTCTGAAAAGTTTTGAAACTCTGGGTCGTCTGGGAGACGATCCCGACCCGCTGGGAGAGCTTGATCGTGTCGAGAACCTCGAGGGAGGGGACGGCTATTCCCTTTCCCCGGGTATAGCTGAGAATACTCAGAACCTCCGGGTGATTGGGATCTCCGACCACCACGATCTGGTAGGCCTGCTCGTCGAGTATGTGGACGTATTCATGGGCCTTCTCCACGAAGGGGCACGTGGCGTCTACAACGAGCAAGCGCCGTTTGGCAGCTTCTTCCCGCTCCTCGGCGTTGACCCCGTGGGAGCGGAAGATGACGGTGCCCTCCGGGATCTCCCGGATGTCTGAAACGACCTTGAGACCCATGTCCTGCATCTTCTGGACGACCTGGGGGTTGTGGATGATGGGGCCCAGGCTGAAGATGGGGCCCTTCGTTTTTTCCAGGGCCTTGAAGGCCATGTCGATGGCCCGGTGGACCCCGAAACAGAACCCGGCGTGTTTGGCGACGGTAACGTCCATTTATGAAATCCGCTCCTTGATGTGGTGTATCAGTTCGTTGATGACGGTGGGGATATCCTTCCCCGTCGTGTCGACGAGAATGGCGTCGTCCGCGGCCTTGAGGGGGGCGATGGCGCGCTGGCTGTCGTTGATGTCCCGTTTCCGCATGGTCTCCTTGACTTCCTCGAAGGAGACCGTTTCTCCTTTCCCTTGAAGCTCCCTGTGCCGGCGGCGGGCCCGTTCGTCCAGGGAGGCGTCCAGGAAAAATTTTACCTCCGCGTCGGGAAAGACCACGGTCCCGATATCCCGCCCCTCCAGGATCGCGTCGTGCTTCTTCCCCAGGGCCCGCTGGAGGGCGACGAGGGCCTCCCGGACCTCGGGGTTCTTGGAGACGTCCGAGGCGTGCATCCCCATGTCGTGCGTCCGGATGGCCGCCGTCACGTCCCTCCCGTTGCAGAGAACGTGAACCCGGTTTCCCTCCACCCGGAAGGAAAATTCCAGGTTCCGGCAGAGCTCCGCCACCCTTTTCCCGTCGGTCAGGGGGATGCCGGCCTCCAATGCCAGGAGGGCGGCGGTGCGATACATGGCACCCGTGTCTATGTACATGAACCCCAACTTTTCGGCCAGCAGCTTACTGATGGTGCTTTTCCCCGCCCCGGAGGGACCGTCGATGGCGATGATATGACCCATCTTATCTCTTCCCCTCGAGGCAGGTCAGGGCGGCCTTGGAGATTTTATTGAAGTCGGAATCGGACAAACCGCATCCCAGCGCCACCTTGCGGGCGAAGTCGGCGGTGATGAGGTCGGAAGGGGCGTGGGCGTCCGTGTTGAGGAGGAGCCTCGCGCCGTGCCGTTTCGCCAAGGCGGCCACGTGGCCGTTGCTCAGGGAATGCCCCTTGCGGGCGGAGATCTCAAGGAAGACGCCTTTTTCTGCAGCCAGTTTCACGTCCTCTTCCGTGATGAGGCCCGGGTGGGCCAGCAGGTCGGCTCCGGCCAGAATCGCGGCCCGGTTGGTGCCTTCCTTGACCGGTTCGGCGAGGGTTTCCCCGTGCACGACGATCCACGGGATACCCAGCGCACGGATCTTTACGATGAGGGTAGCGATCATTCCCGGGGGGACGTGGGTGAGTTCCACGCCCGGCAGGACGGGAATTTCCAGAGCCTCCTTCGACGCGGAGACGAAGGAGAGTATCTGGGAGGCCACGGCCTCGTAATTGGAGGCATCCACGTGGTCCGTGATGGCCAGGCCTTTATATCCCTTTTCCGCGGCCCTTCGGGTCAACTCCGACGGGACCAGGGCCCCGTCGCTGAGAAGGGAATGGGTATGCAGGTCGATCATGGAAGTCCCTCCCTTTCATGGTGAACGTTTTGGAGTCTCCTTTCGCGGTTCCACCTGTTTTTCAAGGAAAGCGCGGCGAAGATTCCCACGCAGCCGCCCACCACGTCGGCGATGAGGTCGTAGAACGAGGCGTCCCGATTAGGGACGTAGTACTGATGGGTTTCGTCGCTGATCCCGTAGAGGATGACAAGAAGGATGGAGAGGATAATGACCTTCTTTCCCGTCTCCGGTGGTTTGGGTGAGTCCTGGATGGCGTGAAAGACCAGGGCCCCGAAGATGGCGTACTCGATTCCGTGCATCAGCTTGTCCGAGAGGTAGAAGCTGGGCAGGAACTTCGGCAACGAGGACCGGGACGAGAGATAGAACATGAGCGCGGCGTAACCGAAAAGCGGCGCCCACGCGAAGACCCATCTCCGTATCTCTCTTCCCTTAATCCCACTTCTCCTTCTGTCCACCCTTACAGAATTCCCGGGCTGCGCCCGTGAAGTCCGCCGAGCTTAGTTAGACTGCCGCCTCCTTCTTTATACTCGATTCGAGGACATCTTGGAAGAGTGTGAGGGCGCCCTTGTTGGCGCAGTACTCCCCGCACATGGTGCAGGTCTTCGAGTCGGAAGTCGCGGAACGCTCCTCGTAGATTCGGCGGGCGTCGTCCGGGAACATGGCCAGATCGAACTGGGCCTCCCAGTCCATGTCGCGCCGCTTGATGCTCATCTTCTTGTCCCAGGCAAAAGTTTTCTCCTTCAGCTTGCTGAGGTCGCCGATGTGCGCGGCGATCCGGGCCGTCTTGACCCCCGTGATGACATCCTCCACGTTGGGGAGCCCCAGGTGTTCGGCGGGCGTGATGTAGCAGATGAGGTCCGCCCCGTAACGGGACGACTGGGCCGCGCCGATGGCCGCCGTGATGTGATCCCATCCCGCCGCCACGTCCGTGGGAAGCGGTCCCAGCATATAGTAGGGGGCCCCGCCGCTCATCCGTTTCTGGAGGATGATGTTGGCCTCGATCTCGTCCAGGGGCACGTGTCCGGGGCCTTCCACCATCATCTGGCAGCCCATCTCCCGGCCGATCTCCGCCAGCTCGCAGTTGATGATGAGTTCCTGCACCATGGCCCGGTCCATGGAATCGGCGATGGCGCCGGCCCGCAGGCCGTTGCCCAGGGAGAGGACCACGTCGTGTTTCCTCAGGATCTGGGCCACCCGGTCGAAGTGCTCGTAGAGGGGATTCTCCCTGCCGTTGGTCATCATCCAGGCCACCATGGAGGTGCCGCCTTTGGAGACCAGCCCCCCGTAACGGTATCCCTGCTTTTTCAGGCGTTCCATGGTGTAGAGGTTGATGCCGCAGTGAATGGCCATGAAGGCGATGCCGTCCTCGCACTGGCGCTCGATGAGGTCGAAGAGCATCTCCTCATCCAGCTTGTTGGGGTCCCCGTACTTCTTCGTGGCCTCGCAGAAGGCCTGGTAGAGGGGCACGTTTCCCACGGGCAGGTTCGCCGCCTTGATCACTTCGCGCCGGATCTCGTCCAGGTCTCCCCCCACGCTCAGCTCCATCAGGGTGTCGGCCCCCGCTGCCTCGGCGGCCTTCGCCTTCTTGATCTCGAAATCGAGGTCCACGATGTCCGTGGAGGTCCCGATGCTGGCGTTGACCTTCGTGCGAAGCCCCTGGCCGATGCCCACCACGTTCACCTTCACGTTCTTGTTCAAGGGAATGACGATGGTTCCTTTTTCGATCCCCTCCCGGATCGTTTCGGGGGACAGCCCTTCCTGCCGGGCCACCTCTTCCATCTCCGGGGTGATCTTCCCCGCCTTCGCGTAATCGACTTGACTGTAGAGTTCCATGTCCAAGTTTCCTCCTTTTTTAATTAAAAATCCCCCAAACCCCAAGTAGATCAGGGCCTGGAGGATTTGCCTTCTCCGCCAGACGTTCCTGCTGGCAGGCCTTCTGGCTTCCCCGCCCTTCCGGCCGCCTTCCCATGCCCGGAGGACACAGTGGCTTTTGCGCCGGGAGGGTTCCCGCCTTATTCAATGGCGGGGATCGGAGTTACAGCGGTGGGTCCGCGCCGGACTTTCACCGGACTTTCCTCTTCGTCCAATCGCTTGGACACCAGCGGAACAGCTTGTATGTGCGCCTACTCGATATCCCATGTCACCGGGATTGTCAAGCCCCGGGAATAAAGGATCTCTTCCCTGGCGGCCGAAGGCTTGAGTGTGAAGGCGCGGAAACAAGGTGTTATTTTCGCAGAGAGGTTTCGACAGTTGCCTCGCGCTTGATGGGTTCCCTCTTTCCGGGAGAACCTTTATTGGAGTTCCCCTGAGGTTTCGGATAAGCCGTCGAGATGGAGATGGTAGGCAGGAAAGGTTTCGGTGAAGTTTAAAATCGTTTTTTCCAACGTCGTGTCGAGGCGTTTCCAGGTCTCTTTCAGAATTTCCTTCGGAATTCCCTCGTAGTAGGCCTCCGCCATCGCCCCCGTCATGGCAGCGATGGTGTCGCTGTCTCCTCCGATGGAGATCGCATTCCGGATGGCGTCCTCGAAGTCCCTGGATTCGAGGAAGGCGACAATGGCCTGGGGGACGGATCCCTGGCAGCTGACGTCGAACGTATAGGTAGGCCGAATGGCGTCCAGGGTGAAATCGAGGTCGTAGCCGAATCGGCGGGTGATGAAGGCCTTGATGTCTGCCTTGGTCGCCCCGGTTCGGGCGAGGAAGGTCGCCGCGGCGATGCCTTGGGCTCCCTTGATCCCTTCCGGGTGGTTGTGGGTGACTTCCGCGGAGCGTTCGGCCTCTTTCAGGACCTCCTCGAGGGTGTTGAAGGCCCAGGCAACGGGGGAGACCCGCATGGCCGAGCCGTTTCCCCAGCTCCCGTAAGGGCCCTTGAGAATACCCTCGGCCCACATCCTGAATCTCGCGCCATATCCCCGGCCGGGATACATCCGGTAGAACTGGCGGTAGACTTCGGCGTAGTTCCCGCCCGTGAGGAGGACCCGCGCCGTGGCCCAGGTGAGCACGGTATCGTCCGTGAAAAAGACGGCAGGTGTAAAAAGGTCGAAGTTCTTGCCTTTGTGGTTTTGAAACTCGAAACGGCTTCCGATGATGTCCCCCGCGGTGGCCCCGAGCATCCTTCCCTCCCCGTCGCGTTGTTGCTGTTTGTAAACTAAAACATGGCTGCGGGGGTGTAAAGCCCTTTTGAGCGAGGATATTTCGTTCTATTTCAGCAAATCTCTTGTGACTGGGGTTGCGGCGTGGTAGGGAAGGGGCGTGATTATCGACAAGGTCGGCTACATCGAGAACGGGTTTTACGCCTTGGGACACCCCAGTGTGCCCGTGTGTCTGATGGACGGGGAGTTTCCCGCTCTCTTTGATGCCGGATTTGTCGGGCTGTCCGAGCTTTATATCCGGGCCGTCAAAGAAGTACTGGGAGAAAGATCCCCCGCGTATCTCTTTATAACTCACGCCCACTGGGACCACATCGGATCGGCGGGGATCTTCAAAGAGACCTGGCCGGAGATGAAGATCGTGGCCTCCCGAGAGACCCGGGAGATCCTCTCCAGGCCCGGGGTTCTCGACCGTGTGGTTGCCCTGAACCGTCGGGCCTTGGAGGCCTTGAGGGAATGGGGCGTCACTCCATTCTACGAGGGACCGTTCGTCCCGTTTAAGATCGATGAGGTTTTCGCCCCATCGAAGGCCTACGCGGTGGCCGATGATATCACGGTGGAGTGGTTCGCGTCTCCCGGACATACGCGTGATTTTACCGTCTATTGGATCCCCGAGAAAAAGATCCTTATCGCCTCGGAGGCGGTGGGATGTGATGACGTCCCCGAGTTTCTCGTCGATTACGATACCTATGTGGGGGATATCAAGAAGTTCATGGCCTTTGAGCCGCGCGTGTTGTGCGCGGGACATCTCCTCGTTTTGACGGGAAAGGATGCGGGGGAATATCTGAGCCGATCCCTGGAGACCGCTGAAACGTACAGGCGTTTCGTGGAAGAGCGTCTGGAGAGAGGCGAATCGGTGGAGGAAATCGTCGCACGTATTAAGCGGGCGGAATGGGACAAGAAGGCTTTTCCCAAACAGCCCTTGGAGGCCTACCTCATCAATACGAGGCAGCGTGTCATCACCTTGAGGGAGCGGTGGAAAGAGGAGGGCCCCCCGTTGAACATTTGAGAACGTGCCGTAGATACCGGGTGCCTGTTCGGTATAAAAGGCCGGGGAATGAACCGTTTTCGCGTGATATGAAATTGATGGATACCTTGATAAAGAATATCTTTTGATTAAGAAAGGTTACCGCTTATTGTCTTGACAATGTCTCCAATGCGTGATAACAAGACAGTGGATAAGGGTTTGATGGCGTTAAGTCCCGTAATTATTAAATAGTTCAGGAGGGCGTGATGGCGTGGAATGTGTGTTTGGTCTCTGATAACGAAGCCATACAGCACCTTTTTACAAGGACGTTTGTAGAAAGAAAGGATGTTTCCCTGAAATTTTGTGCCACGGCGGAAGAGGCGATCCAAGTGGCTTCGAAGGATTCTATCCACCTTATGATTGTCTCCGTAACGCTACCTGATAAGGATGGTTACGACCTTTGCCGAGAACTGAAAGAGGAAGTCAAGGTGGATTTCCCCGTCCTCCTGATTGAAGATATCTTTGAAGATATTGACCTGGATCGTTGTTTGGAAGTCCAGACGGATGGGTTTATTGCGAAACCCTTCGCGGAAAGCCTTATCGCGGAAAAGGTTGATGAGGTGTTACAGTCCATCGAGAAAGAAACCCCTCAAAAGGTTGAAGAAGAAGATCTGAAGGAGATGACCGCTCTCCCGGAGGAAGAAGTGCCGGTATTATCTGCCATGTTGTCGGAGGAAGAAGAAGGCATCATGGAGTTGACGGAGTTGGTTGAAGATGAAGAAGCGGTCCCAGCGCTGGAAGAGGCCCTGGGGAGTGAAGAGGTGCCTCACTCCATTGCCGCGGCTCTGGAAGAGAGTGTGAGTGAGATGGAGAAGATGGAGGCCATGGGGACGGAGGCGCCGGAAGAAGGGAAAAGGATGGAAGAGATACCTCCGGAAGAGACTCTGGCGGAAGAAGCTGGAACAGCAATTCCCGCCATCGACTGGAAGGAAATCGAAAAAATGGTGACGGAAACCGTGGAGCAGGTGGTCCAAAAGTCTATCGAAGAAAAGCTTCCCGGTATCCTGAAGGAAACCCTGGCCAAGCTGTTCACGGATTTATCGGGGGCCTTGAAGTAGGACATCTCGCGTCCCTGTTGTTCTGAAAATGCCGGCCTACGATCTTTTCCGGTCAAAAAGCAGGAATCGAGTTTTTCAAATCGGGGCAACCTTGGATCAAATGGATCTTGATGGGTTGTACCGCCATAAATTTTTCTTGACAGCCGAAATCCAGCCGTCTAATGTCGATTGATAAATCGACATCGATAGGAGGTTTGAAATGCGTACGGATGAAGCCCCAAGGATATTGACGGAAATGCCCGGTGAGAAGGCCCGGGAGATTTTGGACAAAGACGATCGCTACATCTCCAAGTCCTACACGCGGAGCTATCCCTTGGTGGTGAAACGGGCCTGGGGAACCCACATTGAAGATGAAGACGGGAATCTCTTTCTCGATTTCACCTCCGGAATTGCTGTGTGCAACACGGGGCATTGCCACCCCGATGTGGTGGCCGCCATCAAGGCGCAGGCGGAGACCCTGATTCACATGTCGGGAACCGATTTCTACTACCGTCCCCAGGCGGAGCTGGCGGAGAGGCTTGCCCACATTACGCCGGGAACACCGGACAAGCGGGTCTTCTTCTGCAATTCCGGGGCGGAGTCCATCGAGGCCGCCCTGAAGCTGGCCCGCTACCACACCAAGCGGCAGCGCATCATCGCCTTTCTGGGGGCGTTTCACGGGCGGACCATGGGGGCCTTGTCCCTCACGGCGAGCAAGGCCGTGCAGGAGAAGGGTTTTGCGCCCCTTGTGCCGGGCGTGTCCCATGTGCCGTACGGCTATTGCTACCGGTGTCCCTACAACCTGACACCCGATTCCTGTGATACCTACTGCGTGAAGTGGATCGAAGAGGACCTTTTCCGGCGGGTGATCCCCCCGGAGGAGGTGGCGGCCATCTTCGTGGAGCCCATCCAGGGGGAGGGCGGGTACGTGATTCCATCCGTCGATTTCCACCGAAAACTCCGGGCCTTGTGTGATAAGTACGAGATCCTCTACGTGGCGGACGAGGTGCAGACGGGGATGGGCCGCACGGGGAAGATGTTCGCCTTGGAGCACTTCGGGATTGAGCCGGACATCATGACCCTGGCCAAGGGGATCGCCTCGGGGATGCCCCTGGGCGCGATGATTTCCAAGAGCACCGTGATGAACTGGGTTCCCGGTTCCCACGCCTCCACGTTTGGCGGGAATCCGGTCTCCTGCTCGGCGGCCCTGAAGACCATCGACCTCCTGGAAGGGGGGCTGGTGGAAAACGCCCGGGTCGTGGGCGCGTATCTCAAGTCGCAGCTTGAATCCCTCCAGGATCGGTACGAACTGATCGGGGATGTTCGCGGGCTGGGTCTGATGGTGGGCGTGGAGCTGGTCCGGGATCGGGTAAAGAAGACCAAGGCCATCGAGGAACGGGACACCCTGATCCAAAGGTGTTTCCGGCGGGGGCTTCTCCTGCTTGGGTGCGGAGAGAACACGGTTCGTATGATCCCCCCGCTTGTCATTACCAGGGAGGAGATCGACCGAGGGCTGGAGATTTTCGAGGCATCTTTGGCCGAGATTACGAAGGGGGATTTTTGATATCGGCCTGCCGCGTTTATTGACTTTCATCCCGTTATAAATTAGGTATGACGCTATATGCATCTATGTCATATCAATATTTGGAGGAAAAAATGGCGAACACGAGCCTGATAGGCAAAAGCATGGTCCGGACGGACACCTTGGCCAAGGCGACGGGGCAGGCCCAGTACACGGCCGACCTGAAGTTGCCGAGGATGCTGGTGGCGAAGGTTCTTCGGAGTCCCCTTCCCCATGCCCGAATTCTCAACATCGATACCTCGAAGGCCGAGCGTCTCAAGGGGGTCAAGGCGGTCATAACGGGAAAGGATGGCTACGAGGTGAAATGGGGTGTGTTTCCCTACACCCAGGATCATGCCATGATCCCGACGGACAAGGTGAGGTACATCGGGGAAGAGGTCGCGGCCGTGGCCGCGGTGGACGAAGAGACGGCCATGGAGGCCCTGTCTCTCATTGAAGTGGAATACGAAGAACTCCCCGCCGTCTTCACCGTGGAGGAGGCCCTGAAGGAAGGGGCGCCCCTCGTCCATGACCAGTATAAGAACAACATCAATGTCCATGTCCATATCGATGTGGGAGACGTCAAAAAGGCCTTCAAAGAGGCCGACATCGTCTTGGAGGACACCTTCGAGGCCGCGGGGGAGATGTATGGGATGCTGGAACCATACGCCGTCTTGGCCCACTATACGCCGGACGGCTTTCTCGATATCTGGATGCCCAACGCGGGGCCCCACGTGCGGGCCAAGGCGTTGTCGAACCTTTTGCGCCTGCCCTTGAACAAAATCCGCGTGCACCACATCAACAGCGGCGGGGCGTTCGGGGGACGATCCGAGATCTCGCCGGGGGATTTTGTGGCCTCCCTCCTGGCGATCAAGTCCGGTCGGCCGGTGAAGCTGGTCTACACGCGCGAGGAGACCTCCATCGCCACGCGTCAGGTCCACGATATCAAGGCCTATATCAAGACAGGGGCCAAGAAGGACGGCACCATCATCGCGAAGGAGTTCAAGGTCTACTACAACGGCGGGGCCTACAGCAGTACGGGACCCATCGCCACCTCCATTCCCTTTTATGTGTACGAGGAGACTTACCGCCTGCCGAACCTCGTCTACGACGGCTATCGAATCCTCACCAACCGGCCCATCCGCGGGATGTATCGATGCCACGGCCGGGCCTTTCTGGCGGGTAACGCCATGCACATGGACAAGATCGCCGAGGAGCTGGGCATGGATCCCATGGACATCCGCCTCAAGAACGGGATCCGTGCCGGAGAGGTCACGGCCACGGGATCGAAGATCATCAGCTGCGGGTTGGAGGATACCATCAAGGCCGCGGCCAGGAAGAGCGGCTGGAAGAAAAAGCGGGGGAAACTGCCGCCGTACCGCGGGATCGGCATGGGTTCCATCGCCATCATGTGCGGGTTTCCCATGGGGTTCCGCTCGGGATCGTCCGCGTACATCCGCGTGAACGAGGATGGAGCGGCCACCATCGTCAGCGGTGTGGTGGACAACGGCCAGGGCAACGAGAGCATGATGGTCCAGATCGCCGCCCATACCTTGGGGATTCCCATGGACTCCGTGAACCTGGTCTGCTCCGACACGGAGGTGACCACCCACGATCCAGGCGCCTATTCCCAGGCGGCTGCCTTCGTCACGGGGAACGCCGTGCGGCTGGCCGCCGAGGACGCGCGGGACAAGATCCTTGCCGCCGCGGCGGAATACATGAAGGTGGACAAGAAAGAATTGGCCCTGAAGGACCGGATGGTTTACATGAAGAAAGACCCGGAGAAGGCCATCAAACTGACACGGGCCGTCCGGTACGCCATGTCCAAGGGGCGCCATATTCAAGGTTACGGCACCTATATTCCCAAGATCAGCTTCGATCGGGAGTGGGTGAAGAACCCCTACGGCCAGATGGCGGGGACCTTCTCCTACGGGACCTCCATCGCCGAGCTGGAGGTCGATCCCGAAACGGGCATCGTCAAGCTCCTGAGAATGGTCGTGGCCCACGATTGCGGGAATCCTATCAACCCCATGGCGGTCGAGGGACAGCTGGAAGGTTCCGTGGCGATGGGGGGAACGGCGACCATCCTGGAGGAGCACGTCTGGGACGGGGGTCTGCAGTTGAACAGCGACTTTCTCGAGTACAAGATGCCGTTGTCCGTGGATATGCCCGAGATCGATCCCATCCTCATCCAGTCGATGGATCCCGAGGGGCCCTACGGCGCGAAGGAGGGGGGACTGACCATCTCCATGAGCGCGTACAAGGCGATTGCCAACGCCTTCTATGATGCCACGGGAGTCTGGCTGAAGGAGTTCCCCTACACGCCGGACCGGGTCCTGAAGGCGCTCGAGACCAAGAAAGCCAAATCGTAAAGGCGGAGTGAACGATGAAATTACCTGAATTTGAATATTTCAGTCCAAGAGACATTCCATCAACCCTGGAATTGCTCTCGATTCACGGGGCGCAGGCCGCGCTTCTGGCCGGGGGGACGGATCTCCTGGTCCGGATGAAGCAACAGCTTGCCGCTCCCGGGGTGGTTATCAACCTGAAGGACGTGGAGGAGTTGAAGGGCATTTCCAAAAGAAAGGACAACACCCTCTTTATCGGAGCCCTGACCACTCTGACCGAGCTGCTGGAATCGCCGGTCATTCGGAAGAAATATCCCGGACTCTTTCAAGCCGTCGAGGCGGTTTCCGCGCCGCCCTTGCAGAACATGGGGACGGTGGGGGGAAACCTCGTCCAGGAAACCCGGTGCCTCTACTACAACCAAACCGCCATGTGGCGCCGGAGCAAGCCGGTCTGTTTCAAGGCGGGCGGTTCCGTCTGTAACGCCGTCAAGGGCGGAAAGCACTGTTTCGCCATGTACCAGGGAGATCTCGCCCCCATGCTCATCGCCCTCAACGCCCAGGTGGTTCTGTCCCGTAAGGGAGAGAGCCGGACTATTCCCCTGGAGGAACTCTACAGCGGCAAGGGGAAAATGCCCATCAAGAAGGACGCGGACGAACTGCTGGAGGGAGTCATCCTGCCGCCCCCCGGCAAGAACGTGGCGTGTCGTTATGAGAAACTGAGGATACGTCAGGCCCTCGACTATCCCCTCGTGGGCGTGGCGGTCTGTATGACCTTGACCGATGACAGGAAGGTGTGTGAGGCGGGTCGCCTGGTTCTCACCGCGGTGGGAAGTGGGCCGGTCATCGCGGATGACAACAAGTTGATGAAAAAAGCCGGGGTTTCCGAGGAATGGATTCAAAGGCTAGCCGAGGCCGCTTACAAGGCGGCCAAGCCTGTTCCCAACGTGTTGACCCCTCCGGCCTATCGGAAACGCATGGCCAGGGTCTTGACCCGCCGCACGGTGAGCCGGGCGCTTGAAAATTGAGACAGGAAATTTTACGAAGCCGAAAGGCGTGACGAGGAGATAGAGAATGAACTTGATTCCCATAACCTTACTGGTAAACGGAGAACCGTACAACCTGGCGGTGCCGCCCAACAAGACCCTGCTCGAGGTCCTTCGGGAGGATCTGGAGCTCATGGGAGCCAAGGAAGGATGCGGTGTGGGTGCCTGCGGGGCCTGCACGGTTCTGATCGATGATGTCCCCGTCCGGTCGTGCCTCACGCTTGCTGTGGACGTGCAGGGGCTTTCCATCACCACCGTCGAGGGACTGGCGGAGGGCCAGAAAATCCATCCGGTTCAGGAGGCCTTTATCGAGCGGCACGCCATCCAGTGCGGTTTCTGCTCCTCCGGGATGATTTTGACGGCCAAGGCCTTCCTGGACAAGAAGAAACGCCCCAAAAAAGACGAGATCAAAAAGGCCATCTCCGGGAACATCTGCCGATGCACCGGGTACACCAAGATCGAGGGTGCCATCGCCGTTGCGGCGAAGAAACTGGCGGGAAAATCCAAGTAGGGTATCGATTCCTTTTCAGAAATGATTCGTTGACACGAGGAGAGCGTGGATGAAGATTGAGAAGATCGACCATCTCTGTTTCGCCGTGAAGAATCTCGATGAGGCGGTCAAGATATATGAGGATACCCTGGGCCTGACCCCGGATCTCTATTACGTGGAGGAGAGCGAGAAGATCCGGGTGGCGCGTTACAACGTGGGAGAGGTGGCCATCGAGCTGATGGAATCCACGTCTCCGGACGGGGAGGTGGCCAAGTTCATCCGGCGGCACGGAGAGGGATTCTACCTCATCTCTTACAAGGTGGACGACGTGGAGAAGAGCCTCCGGGAGCTTGAGGAAAAAGGCAAAAAGCTCATCGACAAAAAACCGCGCCTGATGCCGGGAATCCGCTACGCCTTTCTGGAACCCCCACAGAGGATGCTGGGGACCCTTGTGGAGATCATCGAGGGAGAATTGGATCTTAAGCAGAATGCCTGACGGGTGTCTTGAAGAGAGGGAAAACCGCCAATCACGTAAAGGGGGAAAGAATGGAAATTTTTGAGGCCATTAAGGGGAGACGAAGCTGTAGGGATTTTCTGCCGGATCCTATTCCGGAGGAAACCATCGAGAAGATCCTTGAAGCCGCTATCTGGGCGCCTTCGCCGCTGAACAGCCA
>CAZKUZ010000289.1:0-26683 GCA_964556045.1 uncultured Thermodesulfobacteriota bacterium
GATCTTCACGCCCATCAGGATAGTAAGAACGATCCCGAAGACAATCAGGAAGGCCTGAACGGTATCCGTGCGCAGCACGGAGTATTGCCCACCGAGGAGGGTATAAAAAATCATGACACTGCCAGACAAGATTATAAGAAACGTCAGGGAGCCGGTGGGAAAAAGGACCGAGAGAATCTTTCCCGCCGCGATGATCTGACCGGCAATGATTCCCAGCCAGGAGGCGAGGATAATCACAGAAGCCGCCTTCCGAACCCCCTCGCCATAGCGCCTCCCCAGGATCTCCGGAAGGGTATAGGCCCCGGTTTTGCGCACACGCCCGGCGAGTAATATCCCCCCCAGGGCAAGCCCCACGCAACCGACCAGAAGCCACCAGGCCCCCGGTAGCCCCTTGACATATCCCAGGCCCGCCATCCCGATGGTGCTCGATCCGCCCAGGATAGTGGCCACGAGCGAGCCGGAGACCAGAAAGAGTCCCCCTTTGCGGTCCGCCACGAAAAAACCGGCACTTCCCTTGGCTTTACGGGAGGCAAAAAGGCCGATCAGGATCATGGCTACGAGATAGCCCCCGATAATAATACTGCTCACTTCCCAGTTTCGCACGTCACATTCCTCGTGAAAAAATCCGCAAACCCAATACCAGAAAACCTGCCAAATGTCAACTTTTCAGAAGAGAGTGTATACAATAGGCCGAAAAAACAAATCAGGGCCTTCCTTTTAAGGAGTTGCGGAACTGATCCAAGGCTTCCCGTCGGACCAGGTCCATGACCCTGCGGAGAGGTAGATTATGACGTTTCGCCAGAACCGCGCACGCCTCGTATTCGGGCGCAATCTTCTTTGCCCCGTTCCTCAGGGTAGCCACTTTCACCTTCGCGGGACCGAGGGAAGTCCGAACCTCCACCACTTCCCTTGGCAGGAGTCGCCGGGACACGGGGAGGATACGTACGCCGAGGGTGGAGGTCTCCCGCAGAAGCAAATCGGCAAGGATCTCCTGCCTGTCGACAGGGGCTACCACCGTTACACGGGTCCCGATACGACCTTTTTTCATCATCACGGCATGGGAGGTCGCATCGAGGGCGCCGTTTTCAAAAAGCAACCTGCAGACATGGGCCAGGACCTCCGGGGTTTCATCATCGATATCCGTTTCCAAAAGGACGACCTGGTCTCCCGTCTCCGCCTCTCTTGCCTCCCCCAGGATGGCCCGGAGGACGTTGGGACGTTCCGGAATTTCACGGTCACCCGCGCCGTAGCCCGCGGCAAGCAACCGAAACGGTGGCGTGGGTTCACTCGGATCGACCCACGACCTCACGATGGCCGCCCCCGTGGGTGTCACCAACTCCACGTCGTAGGGGAGACGAACCGTTTCAAACCATTTCAGGAGTTCCAGGGTTGCCGGGGCAGGGTTGGGAAGGATGCCGTGGGCGCATTCAATCTCCCCCTGCCCGAGAGGGAGCGGCGAGACATAGACCCTTTCGATCTCCAAGGTCCCTTTTGCCACAACGGCACCCACCACGTCACAGATGGTATCGAGCCCCCCCACCTCGTGAAAATGGACTTTCTCCTTATCGATCCCGTGTATTCTCGATTCCGCCTCCGCCAGGACATCGAAAATCTTCAGGGAAGCCTCCTTCGTCTCCTCACTCAAACCGGCCTCCCCAATAATACGTCGTATTTCCCCGTAGGACCGGTGCGCCTTGTCAGACGCGTCGAAGACAAAGGAGAGGTTCCGGGCCGAAATCCCCTGCTTGGTTATCGGGGAGACCTCGACACGAACGGGGGGGATGGGGAGTTTTGCAAAGGCGTCTTCGAGGGCAGAGACGGGGCACCCGAGGGCAACGAGGGATCCCAGCAGCATGTCGCCGCTGATCCCGGAAAAACAATCCAGGTAGAGAATTTTCATGACACCTTATGGGGTTGATTGATGAGGCTGGCCGCGTAACCGGCTCCAAAACCGTTGTCGATGTTCACCACGGTGACCCCCGCCACGCAGGAGTTGAGCATGGCGAGGAGGGCGGCCAGTCCGTTGAGTCCCACGCCGTATCCCACGCTCGTGGGAACGGCAATCACCGGCCGGGAGACCAGTCCCCCTACCACGCTGGGGAGGGCCCCCTCCATCCCCGCCACAACCACCAGCACGTTCGCGGCAAGGATCGCGTCCTTTTTGGAAAAGAGGCGATGGATGCCGGAGATGCCCACATCGAACAGGGTCTCCACCTTATTCCCCATGAGTTCGGCGGTGATAGCCGCCTCTTTCGCGATAGGGATATCGGAGGTGCCCGCACAGATGACGAGAATGGTGCCGAGCCCCGTGATCTCAACGGGGGCGTTCTTCAAGACGAGGGTTCGGGCAAGGGGGTCATAATCACAGCCGGAGAAGTAGTCCTTGACCAGCTTCGCCTTTTTCTCCTCCAGTCGCGTCACGAGGATATTACATCCCGTGGCCTTCATCTTCTCCATGATGGCAATGATCTGAGAGGCGTCTTTCGACTCCCCGTAGATGACCTCGGGAAACCCTTGCCGGAGGGTTCGGTGATGATCGATCATGGCCCCTTCGATTTCTTCAAAGGGGAGCAGGCGCAGGCGCTCAATGGCGTCTTCCAGGGTTATTTCCCCTTCCTTAAAGGACAGAAAGAGCTCTTTTATCTTTTCCGGTGTCATGGCTTATAGGCGGATATTAAAGATATCCCTCCAAAAAAGCAAGGGAAAGCCGGGATGCCGTTTCCTAAACGTCAAACGTGACCCGTGCCCGCCACTTTCCCTTTCGTTCCTCGACCTCGAGATCGTGATAGGTCACGCCCTTGACCTCCATGTGAAACGCCATGCGGTCCGGGTCGAAGGGCTCTCCCCAGAGACGGCCCTGCAAACGGGTGGGTGACACGGTAACGACATCGAATCGCGCGGGGACAAGCTGGGACGCGTTGAAGTAAAAAAGAACCTGACGCCCGAGTGACACCAGAAGATCGGGAGGGCCGGACTCCGCCAGGTCGATCTCCTCCGCCTTCACGGGTTCGGCGTCTCCCGTGACAAGGAGCTGCCTCAACCCCTCCACGAAATCGGCATACAGCCCCTCGATGGTATCAGAGACAATCTCCAAGCGGACATCCGCCGTATGGTTCAACCACCGAATCATTCATCCTGGGACATTTCTTCAGGGACGAGGATACGGTTGCAGTGGGGGCACGTGTAAATTTCCTCTCCCTTCTGGACCTGATTGAAGAGCTGGGGAGGGATATTCATGTGACAGCCCTGGCAGATTTCCTTGACGGCGTAAACGACCGCCACGCCTCCACGCCTTTCCAGAAGGGTGGTATACCGTTTCAACAGAGGGGCAGGAATCTCCTGGGCGAGCTGCTCCCGCCTGTCTTTCAGCACCCGCAACTCGTCGGGAAGGTGCGCAAGCTTCTCTTCCAGCTCCGTCTTCCGCTTCTCCAGCTTCTCCTTTTCCTCGAAATAGACCTTTTCTTTATCCTTCAAGGCCTCCTTCAACCGGTCCGCCTCGTCCAGATGCTCGATGATTTCTACTTCATACTGGTCCATTTTCTCCTTGAGATGGTCGATCTCCGCCAGGAAGGCCTGATACTCCTTATTGGTCTTGACCTCATGCAGCCGTCCCTGAATCTTTTTGATCTGATCGCCGGCGGCCTCGAGGTCCCGCTCCCTCTGCCGCCGTTCCTTTTCCAGCGTCTCTATCTTGGACACCTCCGCCTGAAAGGCCTCCACGAGCCGGGAAATCTCCTGCTGTATCTCCTCAATCTCAGCCGGGTAGGTGGCTTCCTCTCGGTCATGAAGACGGATTTTGGAATCAAGAATCTGTAACTGCATAAGCTTGCGTAACTGTTCTCTCAAAGATCTTCTCCTTTATGAAAAAATATGAATGGGTCCCTCTCCCCGGTACTTTTGTAAACCTTCAGATTCCTTTTCAAGCCCTCCTCCTCAAGCCAGCGGTCCAGGATGTCCACGAAGATGCGCTCCAGGGCAAAATGCCCCGCGTCGACGACGGTCAGCCCAAGGGCCTCGGCCTCCTGTGCCTCGTGGAACTTCACGTCCCCGGTGAGATAAACCTGGGCGCGCCGGGCCGCCTGGGAAATGAACGAGGCGCCGCTCCCCGTGCAGACCGCAACCCGTGAAACCCTTTCAACCGGATCGCCGACAATCCGAAAATCATCCACGCCCAATGCCTCCCGGATACGGGCGAGAAAGGCCTCCCAGGGCAGCGGAGGGTCGTAGGTCCCCACGCGTCCGAACCCCACCCGGCTGGCGGGGGTATGAAGGGGATAGATATCGTAAGCGGGTTCTTCGTAGGGATGAGTCATCATCAACGCGGCGATTCCCCTTTCCAGGTTCGCGGCGGGAAACAGAACCTCAATCCGGACCTCCGGAACCCGGTTCCACACCCCTTTTTCACCCACCACGGGGGAGGTCTCTTCCCCGGCGAAGAACGTTCCCTCTCCCGGGGCGCTGAAGGAACAACCCTCATACGCACCGATCCGACCGCCGCCCGCGTCGAAAAGGGCCTTGAGCAGCGCCTCTTTCTCTTCTTCCGGCACGAAGGTCACCAGTTTGTAATGGGTCTGATCCGGCTGCGTGGAGGGAATCAGCACCTCCGTCTCCCCGATCCCGAGACGCTGGGCCACTTCGTCGTTCATTCCTCCCGCGACCTTGTCCAGATTGGTATGGAGGCTGTAAACCGTCAGGTCATGGGTGAGGCACACGTGGACGAGCCGCCCCACCCCCGTTCGGACATCCAAGGTCTTCAGGGGAGAGAAGAGCATCGGGTGGTGAGAAAGGACAAGGTTCGCGCCGAATTCGATGGCCTCGTTCAGGGTGGTCTCAGAGATATCAAGACAGAGAAACACCGCTTCCGCGTCATTATCGGGATTCCCCACCTGCAACCCGGAGGCATCCCAACTCTCGGCCATGTCCGGTGGAACCCATCTCTCTAACCTTTCTATCAGGGAAGAGATCTTCATTCCCCGTTCCAGGCAAAAGAAAAAGCCGAGATTTCACCCGGCTTTTTCATGATTCGGTCCTCTTTCATGCGAACCGTTTGTTTCATTCCGACGGTTTTAATATCTTTTCTCAACACCTCTCCACCGCATTATCCCTGCGTTGGTGGGCCCACCAGGGATCGAACCTGGGACCTACCGGTTATGAGCCGGTGGCTCTACCAATTGAGCTATGGGCCCTTTCTCCCCTTACCCTAATAACATTTTCCCTCTTCGTCAAGGTTTTTATCCCTCGAGGAAACTCTTCAATCGAATCACGCGACTCGGGTGGCGGAGCTTGCGAAGGGCCTTCGCCTCGATCTGGCGAATCCGCTCACGGGTGACCTGGAAGCTCTGGCCCACTTCTTCCAGGGTATGATCATACTTCTCCCCAATCCCGAACCGCATCCGAAGGACCTTCTCCTCCCGGGGGGTCAGTGTCGCCAGGACCTTCCGGGTCTGCTCGGAGAGGTTGGAGTTGATGAGGGACTCCATGGGAGACTCAATCTTCTTATCTTCGATGAAATCACCGAGATGGCTATCCTCTTCCTCGCCCACGGGGGTCTCGAGGGAGATGGGCTCCTTCGCGATCTTCAGGACGTTTCTCACCTTCTCCAGCGGCATCTCCATCCGCTCCGCGATCTCCTCGGGCAGCGGCTCACGTCCCAGTTCCTGCACCAGGGCACGGGAAACCCTCACGATCTTGTTGATGGTCTCGATCATGTGGACGGGAATCCGAATGGTCCGCGCCTGGTCCGCGATGGCCCGGGTGATGGCCTGTCGGATCCACCACGTGGCATAGGTGCTGAACTTGTATCCCCGCTGGTATTCAAACTTTTCGACGGCCTTCATGAGGCCGATATTCCCTTCCTGAATGAGGTCGAGGAACTGCAGCCCGCGGTTGGTGTATTTCTTCGCGATACTGACCACCAGGCGGAGGTTTGCTCGGATCAGGGTGTCTTTGCCTTCGTTCGCCTGCTTCTCACCCTTGCGGATCGCCTGGATGACCTCCTTGAGCTGGCTGGACCGGCATCCCGTCTCCCGTTCGATCTCGCGGACCCTCTGGAGGATTCCGCTCGCCTCCCGTTTGATGGGCTCAAACTCTTCCCGGGTCATCTTCTTACGAAGAAGGAAGGCCTCCAGCTTCTCGGTATCGCTTTCGAAGCGGTAGAAATCCCGTATCATCTTCTGGGGAGACATGATGAGTCGGGCCTCGTAAGGGATTAGGCTCCTTTCCTCCGTCACCAACTGCCGGTAATAGTCCTGGAGGCGCCGCACGATCCTCTGGACCACGTCATACTTGAGGTCCATGTGCTCGATAATGCGGTACATGGACTGCTTCTTCCTGCGGATCTTCGTGCGAATGGGTTTGACGGGCAATCCCTTTTTCAAGATCTCATGCTCCTCCACATAGAGCATCTCCATGTCGCGGTCGTACTTTCTGAGCTGGGCGACATACTTCAGAATCTTCTGGCGGATTTTTTCCTTAACCTCCGGGTCGGTCTCGTCCTCGTCGATGAGATTCGTGACCTCCCGGACGTCCATGAATTCCCTTTCTATCTTCTCCCCGATCATCAGGGCCTCTCGAACGGCCACGTAGGTCGAGAGAGCGGTCTTCCTCACGAGATTCTTCCCTTCTTCGATCTGTCGGGCCACGGCGATCTCTCCGTCCCGGGACAAGAGGGCCACGGCTCCCATCTCGCGCAGATAGAGACGCACGGGGTCCGTGCTCCGGAAATCACTGTCGAGAATGCGCTCCAATTGCTCATCCTGCGAGGTGTCTTTCTTTGGAATCTTGATATTCTGCTGGCTGTCCACGACCTCAATGTCCATTTCACCGAACATCATCAGCAACTCGTCGATCTGTTCGGAGGAATAGACATCCGAGGGAAGGAGGTCGTTGACCTCATCGAAGGTTAAGAATCCCTTCTCCTTCCCGATGGAAATGAGCTTTTTTACCTCATCTACTTTTTGTTTCTCCATAGATGCCCTCACCTCGATTTATGGTGTTGTATAAGGTTTTGATAATTCTTTTTCTTTTCGATCGCTGCCTTTAGGCGTTCCAAAAGCGCATTCCTCCGCTCGGAATCCCCCTTCTTCTCCGCCTCTTGAATCTCCGCTTTTATCTTGGAAATTTCCTCTTTGTAATTCCTCTGATACAGGGTCCGAAGACCGTCTGAAAACGCCTTCCTTACCTGGTCCTCTCTCATCTGGTGGGTGCTGATCAACAGGCGCGATAGGAGCGCCTGTTCCTCTGCCTCCAGTTGATGCGTCAGCCGCGAGGCGTCGACGGCACCCCGAGTCTCGATCTCGCTCAGAAGGTTCTTGCCCAAGGATCGCAGCGTTGCATTGCGAAACATCCCCAGGATATTCTCCTTCTTCATCTCATGAGACAGCTCGGGACACTGCATGAGAGAGATCAATAAAACTTCCTCCGCGTCCTCTATTTGCTTGCCCGGCAAATAGGGACGTTGTATTCCTTTACGCGCCCAAGCTCCCCCGTTTCGGGGGGTTTCCCCGGACCGGTTTGGATAATCGTAATGAGCGCTATTATATTTCCTTTCAGAATTTTTAATTATATCATACAAAATTTCTTTTTTCAACCCTAAAATTTCACATGCCTCTTTCACGTAGAGGTCCAGCCGAACCGGGTCGCGGATCAGACGCAGAAAGCCGAGGCCTTCCTTCACACGCTCCTCCCGATCTTTAATGTCCTTTTCCTCGCCCTCCGTTTCGACGGATCGCCGCACCCGAAAGAGGACGGCATCTTCAGCCGTGGCTATAACCTCTTTCAAGGCCTCCGCATCCGGGGGTGCCAGATAGTCGCCGGGATCCTTTCCCTCGGGAAGCGCCCCTTGATAGGCCAGCAGACCCGCCCGGATCAGTTTTTCAAGGGCCCGGGACGAGGCCCTGTAGCCCGCCGCGTCCCCGTCGAAGAGCATGACCACCTGATCCGCCCAGCGCTTCAGTCGCTTGGCGTGAAAATCGGTAAAGGCCGTACCCAGGGCGGCAATGCCGTTTTTGATTCCCAGTTGGTAGAGGGAGATGAGGTCCAGGTATCCTTCCACCAAGACCGCCTTCCTTTCCCTGGCAATCTCCCGTTTCGTCTGCACCTCTCCATAGAAGAGTTTCCCCTTCTGAAAGATCATGGAATCCGGCGTATTGAGATATTTGGGCTGGGCATCCCCCAGGGCCCGTCCCCCGAATCCCACGGTCCTTCCCCGCTCGTCGATGATGGGAAAGATAATCCGGTTGCGGAAAACGGGGACAAAGGTCCCTTCATTAACCTTCTTCAAAAGCCCGAGGGCCGTGGCGTCCCGCGGGTCATACCCCTTCTTCTCAAGATATTCACTCAACCCGTAATTCCCCGGCGCGAACCCCAGCTCAAAGGCCCGGATCGTCTCCTGGGACAACCCCCTCTTCTTCAGGTAGGCCAGGGCGGCCTTCCCCCTCTGGTTTTCAAGGAGCACGTCCCTGAAATAGTCCTTTACCGCCCGGTTGATCGCATGATAGGTCTCCCATTTAGAAGAGCCCCGAGGCGCCTTTTTCGGGAGCTCGATGCCCAAACGGTCGGCCAAGTCCTTGACGGCGTCGTTGAAATCGAGATTCTCGATCTTCATCCAGAAGGTGATGGCATCGCCCCCGGCGCCACAGCCAAAGCAATAAAACATCTGTTTCTCCGGGCTCACGGTAAACGACGGGGTTTTCTCCGCATGGAAAGGGCACAATCCCACGAAATTGCGGCCCCTTCGTTTCAAGGACACCCGTTCAGACACGAGGTCCACGATGTCGATACGATCCTTGATGGTCTCCAGAACCTGCTGATAGTTCATCTTTTCCCTTGCTACGCCCGAAGCTGCACGACCGTGATCCCGTGACCGCCCCGCTTGAGGTCACCATCCGAAAATCCCTTGATCCCCTCGTGGGTGGAGAGAAACTCACGAATGGCCTTCTTCAGGCGTCCCGATCCTACACCGTGAATGATCGTCACCTCCTCGAGACTGTGCACGAGGGCCGTGTCTATGAATTTATCCACCTCGGGTAAGGCCTCCTCCACCCGATAGCCCACCACGTTCAGCTCCGTCTTCGCCTGGGTAGAGACCTCCACCCCGACAAAAGCGGAAGATGGCGCGGGACGTTTCTCTTGGGGAGCCCTCCCACGCCGCAGCTTCTTTACGGGCACCTGAAGACGTAATCCCTTCACCACCACATCCGCGATGTCCTGGCGGGGGTTGATGGCGGCCACGCGGCCATGTTTTCCGATAGTGGCCACGAACACCTCGTCCCCAACCGCCGCTTGGTAGTGAGCGGCCTCCTCATCCGGGACCGGCAATTCCACGGCGGGTTCCTCCGGGGCCTTTGACATCCGATTAAACTCTCCCATGAGGGTGGAGTAGGTGGCATGAAACCTCCCTTCCTCCCCCTTCGAAGCGGCCTTCGCTTTCTCCAGCAACCGTTGAAAGGCCTCGCGCTGCTTCTTGATCTGCCGATCCCACTTCATTTGCCACGCCTTTAGGATCTCCGCCTTCTTCCCGGAGACCTCTTCGGTAACCCGATAAAATTGGTCTCTGAGGCGTTGAATCTCCCGCCGCGCGTCGGAGATCATCTCCCGTTCCAGGTCCGTCTCGCGCTTCAGGGCCTCCAGTTCTCCCATCAGCTCGGTGAGAAGCCGATCCTGCTGCGTTCGATACTTCTTCGCCGCCTCCAAGACCTCCCGGTTGAGCCCCTGCCGCCTCGCCATCTCAAAGGCGTTGCTGTTGCCGGGAATCCCGTAACGGAGGGTAAAGAGGGGCTTCTGGGTTTCCGTATCGAAGGCCACGGAGACATTCAGGGCCCTCGGGTTTCGCGCCCCGTACCCCTTTAGGTGCTCGAAGTGGGTAGTGGCCATAACCGTGGCTCCCCGTTTTTCCAGGACATCCAGGATCCCCAAAGCCAGGGCCGCCCCCTCCGACATGCCGGTTCCCGCCCCTATCTCGTCGATGAGAACCAGGCTTTCCCTCGCGCTTTTCTCGATAATCTCCTTAAGGTGCTGGACGTGGGCGGTGAAAGTGCTCAGTTCATCCGCGATGCTCTGTTCGTCCCCGATCTCCGTAAAGACCTCGGCAAAGGGATACGCCTCGCTTCCTGACGCCGCCGTCACGGGAAGCCCCGCCCGCATCATCAGGATACTCAGCCCCAAGGTCTTGAGGGCGACCGTCTTGCCCCCCGCGTTGACCCCGGAAAGGATCAGGATCTGTTTCCCTTCGGGAAGCTTGAGGTCAATGGGAACGACTTCCGTCGCCTTCTTCACCATGAGGAGGGGATGGCGGACTTGGATGAGAGAGAAGCCCGGCTTTTCCCGCAAGCGGACCGGGGAGGCCTCATAGGCGGTCATGAAAAGGACCCGTGCGTGGATCTCGTCCAGGCGGGTTACGATTTCCCAACCCCGCCACAGCAAGGGAAGTTTCTCCGCCACGTGTCCCGTCAGATGCCGACGGACCGCCTCCTCTTCCCGTTCGATCTCCTGGTAGGTCATGGAAAGGGAGTTGTTCAGTTCCACACACTCGATCGGCTCGATAAAGAACGTCAGCCTGCTCTGGGACTGGTCGTGAATGATACCCTGAATGGTATGTTTGGCCCCCGCCTTGATGGGCAACACGTAACGACCGTTTCTCACCGTGTAGTACTGATCCGTGAGTTGCGCCTCAATCCGCTTCGAATGGATCAACCGGTCGAGAATCTTCTGGATCTCCCCCTTCTGCCGTTCCGCCTTTCTCCTTAAATCACGGAGTCGGGGGGAGGCCCGATCCTTGATGTAGCCGGTCGGATCGATCGATTTTTCAATCTCGGCCTTCAAAGGGTATAGCGTGGGAACGCCTTCCCACTCATCGGAGACAGGGGTGTAGGTCACATGTGATTTCTCTTCGGCGGATTTGAAATAACGTCCAACCTCTCCCAATTTGCCGATGAAGAGGGCAATATTCAACAGCTCCGTCGAGTCCAGGACCACGCCCGGTACCTGGAGGCGTTTGAGCACCTCCCAGATCTCCGGCACCCCGTCCAGCGGGCAGGGACCCACCCTGTCCACGATCTCTTTTAGAAGCTGGCAATCACGGTAGGTCTCTTCGATCTCACCCCGTGAGAGGTCGGGACGCAGCCGTTGGAAGGCCTCCTTCCCGCCCGGGGTTTTTGCAAACTCCTCAAAGATGGTGAGGACTTTATGAAAATCGAGATGTGTTAGCGTCCGTTCTTCCATTTAATAGACGGACAAACTCCTTCACAAAAGGTTATTCAAGATATAAATACCCTTTTTGTTGATTCAAAAGGCCCCGTTTTTTAGACAAATCTGTTTTTGTCCTTTATACCTATCAGAACCCTGAAAACTTTTCTGTTTAAAAGATAACCAACAATTTGGAGAAATCAAGGGCTATTCTCAGAAAGAATAGCCCTGACTTTTTGGTTTACCAGTTTTCCATCCGCCCGACCTGCGACCTTCGGCATGACCGCCTTCATGACCTTTCCCATATCCTTGGGGCTCAACGCCCCTACCTCCGCCACGGTCTCGCGGATGAGAGCCTCGAGATCCTCTTCGGCCAATTGCTCAGGCAGGTAGGCCTGACAAACGGCGATAAAGGTTTCTTCTTTGGCAACAAGGTCAGAACGGTTTCCCTTTTCAAACTGCTCAACCGCGTCTTTGGATTGACGCACAAGACCCTGAATAATCCGGACGATCTCCTGATCGTCGAGGGAATCCTTCTTCTCGATCTGCCTGTTCTTGACATTAGAGAGGATCATTCTCAAGGCAGAAAGGCGATCTTTCTCGCCCTTCTTCATGGCATCCTTGAGATCCTGTCTAATCTTTTCAAGAAGCGTCATGACCCAATCCTAATAGTCCCTGAATTTTCGCATACGCTTTAGGGCGCGTTTCCTTGCCGCCAAGGCCTTTTTTTTCTTTTTTACGCTCGGTTTTTCATAATGTTCTCGCTTACGAAGCTCTGAAAGTATACCCATTTTTTCACACTGCTTGTTGAATCGCCTCAGGGCACTTTCAAAGGATTCGCCTTCACCAACAACAACTCCCGGCATGCATTTTCCGCCTCCTTCCTATAATGAATTTTTGTTAAACCAAAGTATTATATAATAAAAAGGAGAATTATGTCAACAAAAAATTGCTTGCTCTAATAAGAAACTCGCCCGTTTTACCCGAGATACGGCCGTCCAGCCGGGTCCGGGAAATTACGCCTTACTCCCTTTCTCCACATGCCTCTTAATTTCCAGGATGTCAGAAGCCATTAAATCCCGGGCCCTTTCCGGGTTTTTATCCTTAACGGCCCGCAAAATTTCCTCATGCGTCTCCACGAAATGGCGCTCCAGCTCCTCCTCCTTGAAATCGCAGAAATATTTCCTGAGAAGTTCAATCAAGGCGTTCATCATGATGAGCAACACAGGATTTCCCGTGGCCTGGGCGAGCTGGACATGGAACTTCCCCCGGACCCTCTGGAGATACTCGCTGTCGTCCAGGTGGTCCTTGCAAAGATTGATGAGGGCTTGAAGTTCTTCCATGTCTTCCTTCGTGGCCCGTTTGGCCGCCTCCGCCGCCACATAGGGCTCGATAAGGAGGCGTATCTCAAAGATATCCTCCGCGGAAACCTTTCCAGAGTCGACCAGACGCCCCAGGGCCTCGCTCATGGGCTTGTGAAAGCCATCGTTGGCAAAGATGCCCCCTTTGGGTCCCCGCTTAATCTTGACGAAACCTCGCCCCTCCAGGAGACGCAGGGCCTCCCGGATAACGGTTCGGCTGACGCGAAATTCCTTTGCAAGGTCAACTTCGGAAAGGAGGCGTTCCCCTAACCTCAGCTCATTATTAAGGATTTTCGATTCTATCTCGTGCGCGACCTGCTCGGAATACCTTTTTTTCTCCAATGGCTGAAAAGACATCGTTTTTCTCTCCCTTTTTTCTGACGGCCATTATACCGTATAATCGCACATTATCCAAAATCGTTCACCCTGCCCAACCCATACTCTTCCTTAACCACGTCTTTCCCCTTGGGATAGTCAAGCCAGGAAGGCACGGGTTTGGGACGCCACTTTTTCCCGTAGAGAAAATTATCCACCCACGGGAAGTACTTCTGCGCCAAACGGGACCGCGCCACGTACCACCTCACGATGCGATGCAAAGGTGTATTGGGACGGCTGTAAGGGCAGACCGCCATGCAGATGGAGCAATCGGTTCCCACCTTAGTCCAGTATTCGAAACAGCTATCCGCATCCAGTTTCCACTTCAGCGCGCCATTATAGACCACCTTGTCTTCCATCAGGATAGACCTGGAGGGACATGATTCCGCGCACTTCTTGCACCATTTACAGAATTCGTCCACGCCGATGGAAATGGGTTTGTCCGGCACGAGCGGCATGTCGGTCAACACGGCGAAGATACGCACCCGCGCTCCGAACTTGGGAGCGATGAGATATCCGAGCCGCCCAACCTCCCCCAGGCCGGCATCCACCGCCAGCGGAGGAAGGGCGATATCGTAATGACGGGAATTCTGGGCGACCCCCCGGTAGCCCATATGGGCGAACCACCAGGCAAGCACCGTGGTGAGATAGGATCCACGCCCGTAGTTCCGGGCGCTCTCCGCCACCGTGGGGGTGTGAGGCGCCGCGCAAACGTGATCCTCCCGCATCTCCGTCAGCATGACCACGGCATAGGGAGGAAGCTCCTCCGGATCGATCTCTTTCCCCCAGTCCGCCCACCGATCGTAGAAAATTTCACCGCGGTGGGAATAGACCCAATTGGGATTCACCTTGCAGATACCCACCATGTCCGCCCCAAGGGTCAAGGCGAGGTTCTTCACGATCTCCGTGGCCCTTTCGGGATCGGTCTCGTAAGGAGGGTTATCGGGTGACGGTTCCGCCTCCGCGTAGAGCCCGAGGAAGTTCGGCATATCGAACGAGGCCTCCATCATGGCCACGTTGGGACGATAGCGCTTATCCACCCGTCCAGGCTCTCCCAAAAGGCCCTTTTCACGGCGGATGGCATCCGGCTCCTCCCTATCGGGGTGCATGCTGTAATACCGCTTGTAGTAGGGAGTTCCAGGGGGGACACCCCTTACGCGGGCGAAGGAAATGTCCCGCTCGTCGTGGCGAACGGGCTCCTCGACGATGTGCCCCTGGGCGCCCTGTAAAATCTTCGGGTCTGGCGGTGTGGGTATCGCAAAAACGATCAAGGCCACAATCCCCGCGCCGAAAAAGACCGCAATAACGGGTCGCAAAGGAGGCACCCACAGGATACACCCCGCCAGGAGAAGGGCGAAAAGGCTCAGCCCCGCCCCCACCCTTGGGGCCTGGTACTCTCTTTCTCTGATCGATTCAAAGGTGAAATAGGCGGCGCCGATGAAAAACAAGAGGTCCAGGAAAAGCAGTATCCTCGTCATGACAAACTCCTAACCCATCATCGTGTTCGGAAGGAACAGTGCGATTTGCGGGAAGATAATGAGAATTACGATACAAATGATCATGGCGATCCAAAAGGGAAGGATGCCGCGAAAGATCGTGTACATGGGAACATCCTTCACCACTCCATGCAGGACAAAGACATTGACCCCCACTGGCGGGGTTATCAGGCTCATCTCCATGGTAAGGGTGATGATGACCCCGAACCAGATAGGGTCAAAACCCATCCGGATCACGATGGGGTAAACGATGGGAACCGCCAGAAACATGATGGACAGCCCCTCCATGAAACAGCCCATCACCATGAAGGCCAGGATGATAGCGGAAACCACCACGTACCGGCCGACCCCTATCATGACGATCCACGAGGCCAGTTTCTCGGGTATCTGGCTCAAGGTCATGAAATACTGAAAGACCATCGCGCCGATAAGGATTCCGAAGATAAAGGCCGTGGATCGGACGGTTCCCTTCAGGGAAGCCACCAATGTCTTCCATCCCATGCTCCGTTTCAGCAGAGCCAGGACAAAGGCCCCGAAGGCCCCCACGCCCGCGGCCTCCGTGGGGGTAAACCATCCGGTATAGAGACCGCCGATCACCAGGATGAAAAGGAGAATGATTCCCCACGTGGCCTTCAGGGAAGTCACCTTCTCCTTGATGGTGAACCTGGGTCCGGGGGCGCCCAGTTCGGGCCTGCGCTTGGTAATCACGAAGATGGTTCCCATGAAGATGAGGGCCAGCAGGATCCCCGGCAGCATCCCGGCGATAAAGAGGCGCGCGATGCTCTGTTCCGTCAGGATGCCGTAGATGATCAGCACGGAGCTTGGGGGAATCAAGATCCCCAGGGTGCCTCCCGCGGCGATACACCCCGTCGCCAGGGTTTCCGCGTAGTTCAATTTTCTCATCTCCGGATAGGCGATCATCCCGAACATGGCCGCGGTGGCGAGGGAAGATCCCGTAATCGCCGCAAAAAAGGCGCACGCCCCCACGGTGGCCATGGCCAATCCGCCGGGGAGAAACCCGATCCACTTATACAGCATGTCATAGAGCTCGGCCCCCATGCGAGACTCGTTGGCGAACTCTCCCATGAGCAGAAAGAGGGGAATGACACTCAGGGTATAATCGGCCGTGATCTTGAAGGGCTCAAGGCCCAGGACCCCCATGGCCGCCTGGAAGTTGTTGAGGATGATGAATCCCACGAACCCTACCAGGGCCATGGCAAATCCGATCTGCATCCGCATGGCCAGAAGGATAAAGAGGGCCAGAAGGCCCAACAGTCCGATGACCTCGGGGCTCACGGTTTCACCTCGAGAAAGTTGAGGAGGGCCCGCAAGGCCTTGGCCAAGAGAACCAGCGCCAGGAGGACGCACCCAAAGGCCGCCACATACACGAAGGGATACATGGGGATGGCCAGATCCACCGTCACCTCTCCCGCGCTCTTCAATTCTTCGGCCTGACGAAACAACGCGATGGTCATGAGGCTGAAGATCACGAACGAGGCCCCTTGGGTCAGAATATCGAAAAAGGCCTGAACACGCGGGCTGAACCGGCTCAGGATGAGATCCACCTTGATATGTCCCTCGTGGACCTGGCACTCGGCCAGGGAACAGAAAACGATAAAGGCCATCGCCAGTTCGGTCAATTCCACCGTCCCGAGAATGGCATGATTCGTGAGTTTTCTCAGAAAGACCTGGGTAACGGTCATGAGCATCAGGAAGAACAAGACTCCCCAGGAGATGCGATCCACCTGCCGGGTAAAAAAGTAGAGGCCCTTCTCGAACTTCGAGACAAGTCTTTTCATATTCTCGTCTCCCGGAAAGATTTGAACCGGGGGCTGGCGCCTCCCACAGAGACATCAGCCCCGATTATAACGGTTCTCTAATTCGCCTTGGCCGCCGCGAGGGTGGCGTCCAGAATCTTCTGGGCGGGGACTCGGCCGGCATTCTTTTTGACCCATTTTTGCCAGATATTGCTCAACCTCTTCCGCATAACCTCTTTGTCCGCCTTTGAAAGCTTAAAGACTTTGATCCCTTTGGCCTTGGCCGCGGCCACGTTCTCCGCGTCTTCTTCGTCAAAGGCCTTGGCTGCCATGATGCCGAAGTCCCTGTTCGCCACCTGATCGATCGCTTTCTTGGCGAAATCGGGAAGGGAGTTCCACTTCTTCTTGTTCATCAGGACGCACATCAAGGCCCCGTTGTAATTAAATTCCGTCATATATTTCACGATGTCGATCAGCTTGTGGGCCTTGAGCGCGGCGAAGGGCGTGAAAACCCCTTCGATGACCCCTTTCTGGAGAGAGATGGAGACCTCCGAGATAGGCATCCCGATGGGATTGGCCCCCAGGAGCTTCAACCCCTCCGTCTCGGTGGCGCTGGCGGAACGGATCCGCAGCCCCTTCATATCGGCAAGGGACTTCACCGGTTTCTTCACCGTCATCAACTGGGTCAACGGCGCCGAGAGAAACCAGAGAACCTTGAAGTCTTTATAATCGGGCGCGAGGTAATCCTTGTAGATAGCATACGTCACCTTCGTCACGTGGGTGGCGCTGTGAAAGATGAAGGGGAGCTCAAACACGCTGCTTCGCTTGAATCTTCCGGGGACGTATTCAGGCAAAACGAAACCGATATCGGTGATGCCCGTCCGGATGGCATCCACCATCGTCTTGGGATTCCCCAGGGTTCCTCCCGGGTAGATCTTGATCTTGACCCGCCCATTCGTCAGCTTCGCCACCTTTTCCGCGAACGGGACAAAGGCCTTGCGGTGCTGGACGTGCATCGTGGACATGAAATGGGCCAGTTTCAATTCGATGACCTTCTCCGCCCGGCATGTCTGGCTCATCCCTCCCCAAAAGAAAGCCACAGCCAAAATCCCCACCAATACCGCGTAACATCGCTTCTTCATTTTCCTCCCTCCTTTGGGACATACCCCATAAAATGTTGCCGTTCTCTCCAAAACTTTCCCCTGGTTCACAAACATATTATGTTTAATACATCATACCTATCACCATACTATCGTGTTGTCAAGGGTCAAAAAAGGAGGGAAAGAAGGTTCCGCTTTTGTCCTGGTATGGGTGATATGCTATGATAACTACTATGAAAGCGGCGGTCATCCTCAAAGAGGGAAAGGAAAAATCCCTGGCCATTCGACATCCGTGGGTCCTTTCGGGAGCCGTCAAGGGGGTGAAGGGGCAGCCCGGGAAAGGCGACCTTGTTCGGGTCGTTGACCACAAAGGGAACACCCTGGGATGGGGATTCTACAATCCCATCTCCCCCATCCCCGTCCGTCTTGTCTCCTGGGGAAACGCGTCCGTGTCGCCCGATTTCTGGAAAGAGGCGATAGACAAGGCCGTCTCTTCCCGCGAATTCCTGGAGAAGGATCCTTCCACAAACGCCTACCGTCTCGTCTATTCCGAATCCGACGGACTTCCCGGCCTCATCGTGGATCGTTTCGGGGATTTCCTCGTCCTCCAGACCCTGAATCCCGGCATGGAGTGTCTCAAGCGACAGATAGCCGATTACCTGATGGAAAGACTCCCGATCAAGGGAATCTTGGAAAAGAACGACAGCGATGTCCGTCAACGGGAGGGACTTCCCATTCAAACAACCCGCCTCACGAACGGCCCCGTTCCGGATTCCACCGAGATTGTGGAAAACGGATTTCTCTTCGACGTGGATCTCGCGAAGGGGCAGAAAACGGGGTTCTACCTCGATCAACGGGAAAATCGGGCGGTCACGGCCCGTTACGCGGAGGGGAAAGTGGTTCTGGACGCCTTTTCCTACACGGGTGCCTTTTCCGTCTATACCGCGGGCCGGGGCGCCGCCGCCCTGGTTCGCGTGGACACCTCCCAGGACGCCCTGGATCGGGGGCGGCAGAACCTCGCCTTGAACAAACTCTCCCATCTTTCCGATGAACCGATTCGCGGGAACGTCTTCCAGGTCCTCCGGAAATTCCGTGACATGGGGCGAAACTTCGATATGGTCATCCTCGATCCCCCGAAACTGGCCGCGACCAAGGCCCAGCGAGACAAGGCCGCCCGGGGCTACAAGGACATCAACCTCCTCGCCCTGAAGCTCCTAAACCCCGGAGGCATCCTCGCCACCTTCTCATGCTCCGGCGGTATCGACGCGGCCACCTTCGAACGGATTCTCTCCTGGGCGGCCAAGGACGCCCGGCGAGAGGTCCGGATCCTCCATCGCCTCTTCCAGGGGCCCGACCATCCCGTCCTCTTGTCTTTCCCGGAGGCGGCCTATCTGAAAGGCCTCCTCTGCCAGGTTGCGTGAGGCTCGGTTTTCCATCCATCGCCCTCGCGCACGCTTCAGGAAAGGCCTGTCCCCCTTAATTTGTAAAACGCTCCGCCGATACCGAGCGGCACGAGCGTGATCCCGGCCATGAGAACGCAAAGGGCGGCGATAAGCTCCGGAGAGCCGTTGGCCATGAGGGTAAAGATACGGACGGGGAAGGTATCATGTCCCGGCGGGTAGACCAGCATGGTAATCCCCATGTCACGAAGGCAAAAGATATAGCCTATCAACCATCCCGCCGCGAGTCCCCGCTTCGCCAGGGGAATCACGACCAGGCCGACGCGCTGGAGCCAGCTTGCCCCCGCCACTTCAGCGGCCTCCTCCATGGAGGGAGGAATCTGGCCCAGGATCGAGACGGTCACACGGTGAGGGATGACAATATAGCGGGCGAGATACCCCAGAATAATGATGACGGGGGTTCCGTAGACGAAATTGGTGAGCGGGCGGTTCCACAGGCTGATTAACCCGATCCCCGTCACGGCCCCGGAGAGGGCGAAGAGGAAGACGGTCAGGGAATCGATGGCGCGCCAGAAACGAAACGCGCGGGTTTGAACCAGATATCCGAGGAAAAAGCCGAGCACCGTCAAGGCCGAAGCCCCAACGGCGGCGTAGAGGACGCTCCGCAGGAGGCTGTCCCCCGCCCGTAAAAACGCCTCCTTGTAGACACTCGCGGAGAGGGAACGGAGAAAAAGGACCGAGAAGGGTAAGACGACCACGAAGAGGCAGAGCAGCCCTGTCAAAACCGCAAGCCACTTCCCGAAAGATCCCAGCTTTACCACCAGCGCGTATTCACTCCCGGGCGCAGGTTCCATGTGAAACACCCTCCGACCCAGGAAAACCCTCTCCAGGAGGAGGATGAAGGCGGTCACGGCCAGAAGGGGCGTGGCGGCCGCCGTGGCGGCGTTGAAGTCGTAGAAGGCCGAGAACTGGGTAAAACTTTCCACGGCGAACACGCGGTACCGGAGTAAAGACGGAACCCCGTATTCCCCGAGCGTGAGCAGAAACACCAGGAGGGAGGCAAAGAGAATCCCCGGAAGCAGAAGCGGCAGGGTAATCTTCCCAAGCACCCGGGGCCATCCGGCAACGAGCCTTCCCGCCTCCTCAACGGACGGGTCGATGGTTTTCAAATACGCCATGGTCAGAAGGATAACGACGGGGAGAAAAGCCGAAAAGAGCACCATCACGCAACCGGGCAAGCCGAAGAGCCAAGCGGAAACGGCCTTCACCGCATCCGGGCTTAAAACCCGGGATAGAAATCCATCCCTTCCAAGAAGGGCAACCCAGGAAACAGCCGTGATATAAGGGGGAATCAGCAGGGGAAACGTAAAAAGCACGGGAAAAAGTCTTCGAAACGGCATATCCGTCCTCCCGAAGAGGATCCCCAGCGGCAGCCCGACGAGCGTGGTAAGCGTAGCCGTCAAAAAGGAGAGGATAAAGCTATGACCAAGGAGGTTCCATTCCCGCCCCGAGTTCAGCAGCGCTTGGTAGACGGCAAGACTTACACGCCCCCCGACCATGAGGCTTCGAACAAGCATCACGCCAAGGGGCAGAAAGCCGACGATGATCAAGAGGAGAGCAGCCAGAAATAGGACGACCCGTTTGGCCATTATGCGCTATTCGCCGAAAGCCTGAGATTAATCTTAACTTCCCCTTCGCCTTCAGCCCATCGCCGAGCCTTGTCTAATACCCTACCCACTGTTTCAGGAAGGGCTGGATTTCCTGGAGCTTGCGGGCGACCTTGGCATAGGAAATGGCCATCGTTTTGATCTGCTCGATACGTTTGACCTCCGAAGGTGTCTCCACGCCCGAATGTAGAGGAATCTGGGCGCAGGCGGCCATGGCCAGCTTCCGCTCCGTTTCCTTCGAGAGCAAAAAGTCGATAAGCCTCTTCCCGGTATCGGAATGCGGGGCCCCTTTAATCAGCATGACGGCATTTGGGACGATGAGGCAGCCGATTCCGTTCCCTCCCTGGTCGGGATAGACTATCTCGATGGGTCTGCCTTGACGGATGCGGTTGGCCGCGTCGTCGCTGTCCACGAGACTGAACGCAAACTCCCCGGACGCCACCAGGTCCGCGCTCTCCCCGTTGCTGGTGGAAAGCTTGACCTTGTTTAGCTTCATCGCCTCCATAAAGGCCTTCGCCCGAGCCTTCCCCCACACGGCAAACAGGGCGGCAATATGGGTCGTGGTCGTGCCGAAGAGGGGATTGGCAATAACCGCCTTTCCCTTGAAGCGAGGATCGACATAGGCGCGGATAGAACGGGGAAGCGGGCGGAATCCCTTGTGAACGACAAAGACCCGGGCTCGGGCGGAGAACCCCGTCCAGTATCCCTCGGGATCCTTGAAGATGTCCGGGATACCCTTCGCGCTGGGGGACATATACGGAGCCGAAATCCCCTTCTGCTTCAGGACCTCCGCCCGGATGGGTTCGTTCGCCCAGTAAACGTCGGCTTGGGGATTGCCTTTCTCGGCCATGAGACGGTTCATGACACCCGTGCCCTTGGTCTCCTCGGTGTCGTAGACCGCCTTGACCTTGATCCCCGTGGCCTTCTCGAAATCCTTGAGAATCGGCTCGGAAAAGACCTGGTCTTCCGAGACGTAAACCACGACCCTCTTAGCCTTCGCGTCCTTCTTCGGCGCATCACAGGAAATGACGAGAAACCCCAGGAAAACACTCACAAGCAACCCAAGGATTGCCTTTTTCGGAAAACCTCGCCCCCGTCGTCCCATCACTTTCCATCCCTCAAAACAACCTTGAAATCGTCAAACGAGGTCATGGCGTCCGCCTTCGTCCATAGCCCCACGCCGCCGGCCTCTTTGAAATGCCCATCTCGTCCCTCGAGATATTTCCTGCCGTCCAAAAAACACGCGTAACGGTCTCCCGTGGCGACGACCCTCATCGTGTGCCAGGTGCCGGCGGGAAGGGATACACGCGCGGTGCCGATCATCCTGCGCCGGCCGTTTTTCACGTAGTAGATCCGAAAGTTGTCTTCCAGGGGGTTGAAGCGGACCACATAATAGTTGTTTCTATCCCGCACCCGCCACATGATTCCGCCGCCCTCATCGATCTTGCCGCTTACGGCCTTGAAGGCCACGGCGATCGTTCCATCGAGGAAGGAGACCTTGTCCGTCCAGCAGAGGTTGAAGGTACCCCCCGAGTGATGATTAACTTGGACGAGCGCCAGGACCTTCTCTCCCGAGGGAGACGTCGTGTCTTTGACCACCTTCCACGCGGCGAGAGGCCGTCCGCGCCCCGTGGCCTCGACCTTCCATCCCGGCGGAATGGAACCGATGGAAACATCCTCAAAGTCCCAGCGGAACACCCTTTCAGGACCTTCCATCTTAGAAGGCGGCGCCTTCTTGAGGCCTTGCGCGAGGGAAAAGGCCACCATGAAAAAAGAAATGACTACCAAAAATACCGCTCGAATCCCGTATCTCACTAACATCTTCTCTGCCACTCCTTCCTTGAAGTTACGGAATATTTATCACGATACGATAAATTACGCCACGTCTCTTTCGCCTAAAAGAAGAAAAAAACCGCGGAAAGGATTACAGCCTAAATTCCCCCACGTCTAAGCCAGCAAGTGAAACGCAATGCGACAATACATCTCCACGCCGGTGAGCAGGACCCGTTCATTAAAGGTAAACTTCGAATTGTGAAGCGAGACCCCCCCTTCCCGGCCCACACCGAGAAAGTAGAAACAACCCTTTGCCTTCTCTAAAAAGAAGGCCATATCCTCCCCACCCATCGTTGGCTCCGGCTCCACGACCTTTTCCTCCCCAACCGCCTCCACCGCGCACTGCCGGACGACCTCCGTCATCCACTCGTCGTTGACCAGAGGCGGATAGCCCTGGGAATACTTCAATTCATAATCCGCTCCCATGGCTTCACAGACTCCTTTGATGATCCGCCCCATCCGTTCCGGCCACGACTGCCAAACCTCTCGGTCAAATGTCCGGGTGGTGCCGCACATCTCCGCGACACCGGGGATGATATTGAAGGTCGTGCCCGCGTGGAAGCTTCCCACCGTTACCACCGTGGGCGTCAGGGGATTCATTTGACGGCTGACAATCCGCTGAAGGGCTCCCACCACCTGGGTTCCCACCTCGAGGGCGTCCACGCAGAGGTGCGGCATGGCGCCGTGTCCCCCTTTTCCAAGGATCTTAAGGTCAAAGCGATCCATCGCCGCCAGGAGCCTTCCGGCCCTCACCCCCACGGTTCCTTCCGGAATCGCCGGCCAGAGATGACATCCCACGGCGTAATCCACGTGGGGATTTTCCATTACCCCTTCCTCGATCATGGGCTTGGCCCCACCGGGCCCCTCCTCCGCCGGCTGAAAGACGAATTTGATGTTCCCCTTCAAATCCTTCCCGATCTTCTTAAGAATCGTCGCGGCCCCGAGGACCATGGCCATGTGGGCGTCGTGTCCGCAGGCGTGCATCACCCCGGGATGCTCCGAAGCGAAGGGGAGTCCCGTCTCTTCCTCGACGGGAAGGGCGTCGATATCGGAGCGGACCAGAAGCGTCTTTCCGGGACCCGAAAGAGGCAGCAATGCCACGACTCCTGTTTTCGCGATTCCCTTGGTCACCTCAAACCCTTTTCCCTCCAGGTAGTCCGCGATATACGCCGAGGTCTTCTCTTCCGTGTAGGCCACCTCCGGAATCTTATGGAGATCACGGCGAAGGCGGATGATGAGGTCCTCGTGTTCCTTAACGATTTTGCTAAATTCCATCGGGTCAACTCCCGGGGCTCCCTCTCCTGCGATGGGATTCCCTGCACGCGTTAATGGTTAAAAATAAGGGGGTCCGGTCGACAAGGTGTCGCCCGGACCCCGTTTGAATCACTCTTTACAGCTCGGCAAATTTCCGGACGTGTTCCCTGTCCATCGGTTTCGTCAGCAGAGAAACCACGATCATCACGATGAAGTTCAGGACAAGTCCCTGAATCCCCGCGTGAATCCCCCACAATTTGGGGATGTAGTGGAGAACGATCCCGTAATTGTAGAACACCCCCACCAGAAGTCCGGCAATAGCGCCCGCCTTGGTGGCCCTGGGCCAGAAGAACGTCGCCACCGCCAGGGGAAGGAGCTGGACGATGGAACCGTAAGCCCCCAGAAGGAGGGAGACAAGGGTCTGCCCACCAAAAATCGCCACGAAATAGGAAACCGCGCCGAAAACCACGACGGAAATCCTGATCCATCCGAACTCTTCTTTATCCGACAGCTTTTCCTTCCTCAGCGGCTGCATGAAGTCCTGGGCGAAGATGGAACCGGCCGCGTGGGTGATGGTGTCCTGGGTGGACATGGCCGCGGCCAGGGCGGCGGCAAGAACCAGTCCCACGACGACCGAGGGGAACTTCATGTGCATGAACATCCACGGCAGGATCCGGTCAGGCGACCCCAACTTGTCCGGCGTCACCTGGAGGTAACCCGCAAAGCCGATAAAAAGCACGGGAACCAGGAAGATGGCGAAGGTCGGATACATGACAATCGTCTTCTTCAATACCTTCTCACTCTCCGCCGTGTAGGCCTTCATGAAGAGGTGGGGCCACATGGCAAACCCCAGGACCGAGACCAGCAAGGCGCTGCTGTAGGCGGCAAAGCTCATCTTCGTGCCCGGGCCCACCAAAAGATGGGTCGGATTGGCCTGGTAGATCTTCATGAACATGTTGCCGGGCCCGCCGTAAAGCTTGAAAGCGAAGTAGAGTCCCAAGACCCACGCGATGGTGATCATGAAGGCGCCTTGGAAGACATTGGTCCAGGCCACGCCCCGCACCCCGCCGAAGAAGACATAGATGACCACCACGGCATAGGCGATCAGGGCCCCGGCCCAGAACGGGATTCTCCCTCCGGATCCGATCTGGAAGATGTAAGCGCAGCCCTTCATCTGGAGGGTGATATACTGGATGAAGGCCAAAATCGAAACGATGGCGATAATAACCGACAGGGTCTTGGACTGGAACCTGTCCGCGAAAAGTTCGGCCTGCGTCACGTAGTTAAATTTCTTTCCCGCCCGCAAGGCCCGGGGGCCCCACAGCCACCACGGAACCAGTCCGAGCGCACAATAGCCGAGGATGTAAAACGAGGCGGCTCCCTTGGAATAGGCCCATCCCGGCCCGCCCAGGTAGGCGAAGGCGCTAAAGATGGCTCCGCCGAGCAGGAAATACATGACGAAAAACCCCAGGTTCCGGCTGGCCGCGATATACTCCACGACAGTATTTTCGCGACCGCGGCCGGCAAACGTCCCGAGGAACAGGACAAAGAACAGATAGATAAACATGATAACAATCACGACGATCCAGGACATCAGACACTCCCTCCTTCCGAGTCTTCACTCGATTCAAGGAAATAGAGGATCACCAAGGCCACGAACTCGATAGCTATGAAAAGGACAATAAAGAACATGCCAAAGGGCATGCCCAGGACGATAGGCAGAACCTTGTTGGCAAACACCCAGTAGAAGGCCTGCACGAGAATGATTACGCAAAAGACAATGAAGAAAAAGATCCCCCTTGTCTTTGCGCTTTTTGGGGTACCGGGTTTGAAGACGACGATACCATAGTCCCCGTTTCCATTGGATTCAGCCATAGCCAACCTCCTCAGTTAAAGGTTAACGGTTTCGGATAACCAACAATCACCCCAAGCGAGTTGACTTCTGCGAACTTTGTTTTTCAACGCAAATGAACAGGATCTTATACAGTACTAATTTTTATATTAACGGATACATGGAAAATTGCAAGCCCGTTCGGCGACCGTCCCCACGACCAAAAAGGGTCGCCAAACTCGAAAGGCTCCACCGATAAGGGTAAGCTGATTCCCTGTATCCTCACTCAAAGGGAGGAAAGGAAGGTTGATCCAACCACGCGACGGCCTCATCCATATCCGTGGTCGCCTTCACGTTGACTCCCCGATTTTTGGCCACGATTTCACCAAAACGCTGGGGATCGAGAGGAGGCTCCATGCTACACACGGCAATCTTCTTTATCTTTCCCGGCGCCCTCCGTAAGATTTCACGCGCCAGATATTCCGAGCTTTCGTAGCGTTCCAAAAGTGTCAGATTTCCCTTGACCTCGATAGCGTCTATCAAAACCTGGGATCTCCCATGTTCCAGCGCAGCGCTGACGGCGCTTGAATACAGTTCTTTGACGGCCTCAAGCGTGCAGTAACCCGTGCACTGCAAACAAACATACCCATCTTTTAAAACGACAACGCACTTTATCGACATTCCACTAACCTTTCATACCCTCTTCCCCTACGGACAAAGAGTAATAATACTCCCAAATGGCTAAAAAATGTCAGCAAGCAACTACTTTATTAGAAGATCGCGCAATGTTGAATACTAATAACATACACCATCGCATCATAACAATCAATTCTATCGTTTCAGATAACGGAAAAGCAGCTTCCCTGCCCTCCTCTCCATCAACCTGAGGTGGGTCATCTATGTTCAGCGAATCAAAAGAATAAACGATAAAACAAAACCACAGCTTTTCGGTACAATTTGGCACCGGATGAACCAGGCCATCGGCATATCCACCAAACGGACTCCTGTCACCGGGAACCCGCATTACTACGGCAGCCATTCAATATCTTAAACAATTTCCCCCATTCTCCCTGTATTGACCCATCCCGAAAAACATGGCATAAGCAGGAGACAATTTATTCAACTTGTAGCCGAATGGAGTTACCATGAAGGTAAAATGTCTTGTTCGCATGTCATTTGCCGTAGTCCTCGTCCTTGTCTCTCTGTCTGTCGCAACGGCCCAGAACACCGTGCCCCCGGAAAAGAGGGCCGAGATCCTCAAACTGATGAAGCTGACCGACGGAACCCGACTGGCCAATGAGATGAAGGCCCGTATCATCAAGGCACTGAAGGAATCCTTTCCGGACGCCCCCGCCGAGTATTGGAAAAAACTCGATAAACGCATCGACGTGCGGGAACTCCTCGACTCCTTCGTCACCATCTACG